>PWND01000119.1 GCA_003557965.1 Bacteroidales bacterium
ATTAATTAAAGATAGCATATTACAAAAAAGTTGAAAATAATTTATTCTTTGTGTAACTTTATGCTTTGTTAATCCGTCTCATTTTCAGAGCGGGCAGGAAACTATTTAACTTTAAAGGTGAAATGACAGCTTCAGAGTATAATAAATGTGTTGATAGTTATGCGGATGGTGTGTTTCGATTTATCCTGAAAAATATTAAGGATGAAGATAAAGCTCGCGATGTTGTTCAGGATAGCTTTGAAAAAATGTGGATTAAACATGAACAAATTAGTTTTGAAAAAGCAAGGTCTTATCTGTTTACTACAGCTTATCATACTATGATAGACAGTATCAGAAAAGACAGTAAACAAACAGAATTATCCGACTCGGCAGTTAAGCAACATTCTTATACAAGTGAGTATTCCGGGTTAAAAGAAATTCTAAATGAAGCTGTTTCAAAACTTCCTGAAATACAAAAGAATGTTATCCTGTTAAGAGACTATGAAGGTTATTCATACCAGGAAATTGGAGAAATAACAGGGCTAAGCGAATCGCAGGTTAAGGTTTATATATACAGAGCACGTAATTTTTTGAAGAACTATATTGGCAGCCTTGATGCTGTGGTATAAAAAATGACAAACACGTTTTAATTAAATTATATCAAACGGTTAATTGCAACAAAGATTTAAATAAACTAAAAAAGCATGAAAATTAATAAATCAAATTACGAAGCATACTTCCTCGATTATATAGAGGGAAACCTGTCAGAAGAACAGCGTGCTTCCCTTATGGCTTTTTTAGATAAAAATCCCGGCCTCAAGAAGGAATTGGAAGGTTTTGAAAACATTAAAATTTCAGAGCCACCGCAAGTTGAATTCCCGGATAAGAATTCTTTGAAAGTGCCTGAAGTTGATTTGCCGGTTACTGAAGAAAATTTTGAGTGGTTTTGTATAGCAAAACTGGAAAATGACCTTAGCCCGGAAGAAGAACAACAATTAAATGATTTTTTAAAACAAAATCCTGAAAAACAAAAGGATTATGAACTTTATTCGAAAACGGTTTTAGAGCCTGCTGAAGATGTTGTTTTTGAAAACCCAAATATTTTAAAGCGTGCTAAAATAACGCCAATTAGCACAAGCAAAAATTTATGGACTTATGCGGCAGCCGCTGCAGTAGTGTTTATTATAGCCGGGCTTTTCTTTATGTTGCCTCAGCCTGAATCAGAAAATGACAAGTTAATAGCCGAGAAAGTTGTTGAAAAATCTGATGAAAAAGACGAAAAAACCAAGGACAGCAAAGAAGAAATAATAGAATACAGAACACCTGAAAGAGAATTAGCAGCTGTATCACACCCAAAAGAAGAGCAAAAGCAACCTGCTAAAACAGATCAAAAAGAAGAACAAGAATCAACAATAAAGGGTAAAGTGCCAGCAATAGAGCAGCGGCCATTATTAGCAGAAAGAATTATTCACCAGCATAATATTGAACTGACGCCGGCACAAGCAGAATATAGTACAACCAGAGAGCAGTTTTTACCTCAAAGAACTGTACTACCGGAGGCTGGCCAGCAAACGTATAGCAGCTTTGCACAAGCACATCCGGCACATCATGATGATCCTGCTCCTTCTTCTTTAATGCAGCTTGCCCTTGATGATTTTCAACAAAGATCTAATATTAACGTTAGAAGAGTTTCTGCATGGGATGTTGCAGGTGCAGGTTTGGCCAGAATTAGTGAAATTACCGGAACCCCGCTTACCGTTGAACAGGAGCGCGATCAAGAAGGCAGAATTGTTCAGTTTGCATTAGGTGATCGCTTTAGTATTTCCAGAAGATAATTGAAATTATTTTACTGTTGTTTTATATTATGCTTTTATTATAAGTGGCAGTTAATCCTTTTTGGAAGTCAGTAGTATATTATCTCCTCTTTTGTTTTTGTGTTTCCATCGCCTGTGTGTCCATAACCAATGGGCAGGCTCTCTTTTTATATCTTTTTCAAGCATCATTGTATGCTTTAATGTTATTTCGCCCGGTTCCATTTCTTTGGGGGTATCAGTTACGAGCTTAAAAAAAGCTTTGTAATATCCGCGTTTTTGTTTCCTGATACTTGCAAAAACTACAGGAAGGTCAAACTTTTGAGCTAACTTTTCTGTGCCCTGAAAAACAGGAGTATCCTGGTTAAAAAAGCTAATCCAGTACGACTGTATGTCCATTGGCGGGCTTTGATCAGCTAACAGCAATACTCCACATACCTCATTTTTTCTGCGAAACATCTCCCTGGTTAAGGTTTTCATAGGTATCATATCAGTATCAAATCTTTCTCTGGATTTTCTTACTATCCTCTCGGAAATACTGCTTTTTAATGGCCTGTATGCACTTATTAATGGCTTGCTTCGCCAAAACTTAAATCCCGGGCCGATATATTCCCAGTTCCCATAATGGCCCAACACTATTAATACTTTTTTCCCCTTCTCAAAATAGCTTTCAATTAAACTGGCTGAAGCATCATCAAAAACAAATCTTTTTTTTATGGTTTTTTCTTTTATGCTTAAAAGCTTTAGTGATTCAATAAAAAAATCACAAAAATGTTTACAAAAAGACTTATGAATATCATTAATTTCATTTGCACTTTTTTCGGGAAAAGCATTTTTTAGGTTTTCATTAATAACATTTCTTCTGTATGCAAAAACACTAAATAAGAAAAATCTTATTATTCCTGAAATTCTGTAAAGAACACAAAATGGCAATAAAGACAAAGCATAGGCCAGCCAATATATGGGATAGTATAAAATCTTTGTCATTTGTGTTTTATTAGGGTTGATAACTTCACTTAAAAAAACCAGAATGTTTTGTTGTAACGAAATTATAAAACTTACTTCATATTATATTAATAAAGAAAATTATCATAAGGATACCTGCGCTTGTGTATTTCTACAACTTTATCATACAGCAACTTTTTAAAGGTTTCTATATTGTTTTTCATCTTTGCAGAAATGAATATTGCGTCATCTTTGGTTTTATTCATCCATGTTTTTTTCATCTCCTCCAGGCTAATATTGCATTTCTCTGGAGGAGTCAGATCGTCTTCTTCCTTTTCAACAAATGAATAAAGGTCGGTTTTGTTAAAAACCATTATAGTTTGCTTTTCTTCATCAATAATTTCAGATAATGTTTCATTTACAACACCAATCTGTTCTTCAAAACCCGGATGAGAAATATCCACCACATGCAATAATATATCAGATTCTCTAACCTCGTCAAGTGTAGATTTAAAAGATTCTATTAAATGGTGAGGAAGTTTTCTGATAAAGCCCACAGTATCAGACAACAAAAACGGCAAATTGCCAATCACAACTTTTCTCACGGTAGTATCGAGAGTGGCAAAAAGTTTATTTTCAGCAAAAACATTGGTTTTGCTTAACAGGTTCATTATTGTTGATTTTCCAACATTGGTATATCCCACAAGAGCTACTCTTACAAGGCTTCCCCTGTTGGACCTTTGTGTAGCTTTTTGCTTGTCAATTTGTGATAGTTTTTTTTTGAGAAGGGCAATTTTGTCGCGTACAATTCTTCGGTCGGTTTCTATTTCTTTCTCACCAGGCCCTTTTAATCCGATACCACCTTTTTGTCGCTCAAGGTGTGTCCACATACCGGCTAAGCGAGGCAAAAGGTACTGGTATTGTGCCAATTCTACCTGGACCCTGGCATGAGCAGTTCGTGCACGCAAAGCAAAAATATCCAAAATTAAATTGCTCCTGTCAATCACCCTGCACTTTAATGCCCGCTCAATATTCCTTAGTTGTGATAAATTTAAATCATCATCAAAAACAACAAGGTCAATTTCGTTTTCTTTAACGTAAGCTTTTATTTCTGCCAGCTTGCCTTTGCCAATATATGTGGCCGGGTCGGGCCTGTCCAGTTTTTGAGTAAAACGAGAAATATTTTCCCCTCCGGCAGTATCTACAAGAAAAGCTAATTCATCCAGATATTCTTTGACAATTTCCTCAGTCTCTCGCCCGGTAATAACTCCAACTATAACGGCTCTCTCTTTTTTTATACTTGTGTCAATGTTTTTATGCATTAAAAGCTATTGATTATTTGTTTCCATGTGTTAAAAAATATGTACAAACAGAGGCAATCAATATCCAGCAAACAAATGTAAGTTCCAGTTCGCCATTAAATGCTATTACAGCATTTATTACTGATAATGCAAATAAAACTAATGAGGAAACAACAGTTAGAGGTGCGCTGAAAAAACCTCCCGAAAATAATAATACTGCAAAAACAATAAATGCAGTTGAAATGTAAAATGAAAGAGTGTTTAGCTCAAACTTCATAAATTCTTCAGAAAACAATGCCATTATCATTATTAGTAGTGATATGCGCATTAACCAGGCTGATAAGCCCGAAATATTTTTTAGTGGCTTCATGATATGTGTTTTTTTAAAAAGGTTTAAATCCAATAATTTCTCTTACTTCCTTTACTGTTTTTGATGCACTTTCTCTTGCTTTTTCTGCTCCTTCTCTTGCAACTTTACTAATATATTCTTTGTTGGCTGAAATATCCAGAATTTTTTCACGTAAAGGCTTTGTAAAATTAATAATATCTTCAGATAATTGTTTTTTCATATCGCCATACCTGATGCTGCAATCATTATAAGATTTTTCAAATTGCTGAAAAACATCTTCTGAAGAAACAACTTTCATAATATTAAAGAGGTTTTGAACTGGCTGGGGTTTTTCCTGGTTTGGTTTTGTTGGCCCTGCGTCAGTTACTGCTCTCATAACTTTTTTATGAATAACTTTTGGGTCATCTGCAAGGAATATTGCATTGCCTTCGCTTTCTGATTTACCCATTTTTGTGCTTCCGTCAAGTCCCGGAATTTTTATGAGGCTATCGCCAAAATTAAAAGCATGTGGTTCAACAAAGTAATCAATGTTATAAAGCCTGTTAAACCTTTTTGCAAAAGTCCTAGCCATCTCAAGGTGTTGTTCCTGGTCTTTACCTACAGGGACTTTTGTTGCATTATGAATTATAATATCAGCCGCCATCAAAACAGGATATGTAAGCAATCCTGCATTAATATTTTCAGGCTGGCTTCTGGCTTTGTCTTTAAAAGTAGTACACCTTTCGAGCTCTCCCATGTAAGCATTCATGTTTAGCAAAAGGTAAAGTTCTGCTACCTGTGGCACATCACTTTGTATGTATAATGTAGCCACCTCAGGGTCAAGGCCTGCAGCAAGATATTCTACCAGCACCTGCTTTACATTTTTATGTAAATTTTCCGGTGTTGGATGAGTTGTTAATGAGTGATAATCAGCTATAAAAAAATAGCATTTATGCTGGTGCTGCATTTTTGTAAAGTTTCTTATGGCACCAAAATAATTTCCCAGGTGAAGATTTCCTGTTGAACGTATTCCACTTACTACTGTTTCCATGGCTGCGAAATTACAAAAAATATTTGCTTAATTATTTAACAAAATTGTTTTGATTGGTTTTTTGAGGTAATTTTTATTCTAGCTTAGGTTGCTCTTCGTATATCTTTTATGTTGAACTGTAGTGTTTTTTTTCCATTCCAGTTGTTTTCTTCAAGACAGAAAGCAATGTCAAATTCACGGCCGGAGGCAACAATCTCATAATGCTTTGCCTGTTGGAAAGCGATTACGGGGAATTCTTTACTGCTGCCTTTTTGAACAACATTAAACTTAAGGTGGCTGCTTCCTACTATCCTGGGAACGCCTTTGGCTTTAACATTTTTCGCTATAAATACAGGAACAAGATTGCCCGGCCCAAATGGTTCAAATTGCCTGAGGATGTTGAAAAACCTATCGGTAATAATGCTTAATGATACTTCTGCATCAATTTCTATTTCAGGGGTAAGCATTTTATCTGTAATTGTATCTTCTACATACTTGATAAAAGCATTTTTGAAGTCTTTGTAATTTTTCGGGTTAAGGCTAAGTCCTGCTGCATACTTATGGCCGCCAAAATGGTCAAGATATTCACTGCAAGCATCAATTGCATTGTAAATGTCAAAATCTTTTACTGACCTGGCCGAGCCTGTAATTACTCCCTGTGATTCCGTTAATATCACTGTAGGGCGGTAATATGTTTCCATTAACCGGGATGCCACTATGCCAATAACGCCTTTATGCCAGTTTTTATCAAACAAAATTGTTGATTTACTGTCTCTAAGCATATCATCCATGCGTATCATCTGAAGAGCCTGTTGCGTTATTTTACTGTCAAGGCTTCTTCTTTCAATGTTATTATCGTTAATGTTTTGGCTGAGTTCGTGAGTTTGCTTCATTTCCTCACAAACCAAAAGCTCTACAGCTTTTTTTGCTTCATGAATTCTGCCTGCAGCATTTATCCTGGGGCCTATTAAAAACACAAGGTCGTTAATGTTTATTTCTTTTGTAAAAACGGTTTTGTCGCAGGCTTTACTTTTTCTAAGAACGTTGCTGTAAAAAAGAATAGATTCAAATCCGGGGCGGGGGTCTAAATTTAACCTTTTTAGCCCGTAATAAGCTAAAATTCTGTTTTCCCCGGTAATAGGCACAACGTCAGCGGCAATGCTTACTACTACAAGGTCAAGAAATCTTTCAAGATCATTAAATGGCAGGTTTCTGTTTTTGTAAAAAGCCTGTGCAAGCTTAAAGCCTAAACCACAACCAGATAGCTCATCATAAGGATACTTACATTCAGGTTGCTTAGGATCAACTATTGCAACAGCAGGTGGAAGTTCAATTCCCGGCCTGTGGTGGTCACATACTACAAAATCAATCCCTTTTTCTTTAGCATAAGTTATTTGCTTATTTGCTTTTATTCCGCAATCTAATGAAATAATAAGGGAAATGTTTGTCGATTTGGCGTAATCAATAGCTGTATTTGAAATCCCATAGCCTTCTTTTTCTCTGTCCGGGATATAAAATTCCAGGTTTTCATGGAAATCTTTTAGAAACGAATACACTAATGCTACAGCCGTAGTCCCGTCAACATCATAATCACCATATACAAGAATCCTTTCTCCATTGGAAATGGCTTCTTCTATGCGCTTAACTGCTTTATCCATGTCCTTTATCAAGAAAGGGTCATGGAGGCTATCAAGTGAAGGCCTGAAAAAATCCTTAGCTTCGCTAAAGGTTAATATTTTTCGTTGTTCAAGTAAACAGGCCAGTATATGGTCGATGTTTAAAGACTGGGCTAATTTATCAACAGTGTTTTCATCATTGATAGTTTTTACTACCCACCTTTTATCCATCTAAAATAGTTTTCTTAGATTTTGTAAAGGTAATAAAAGAGATTAATATTTTTATACTAAAAAACAAATAATCTATACCAAGGGCTGCTAAAGTGCCAGTAAACAAAGTGTTAGAAAAATAAAATATTTTAATGCAGGCTTATGTAAGGAAGCTTAATAAAATTCCTGCAGCAATTGCACTGCCAATTACACCTGAGACATTTGCAGCCATAGCGTGCATAAGCAGGTGGTTGGTTTTGTCATACTCAAGTCCAACGTGCTGAGAAACCCTGGCACTGTCAGGAACTGCTGATACTCCTGAGTTTCCAATTAGCGGATTAACTTTATTGCCTTCTTTGCTAAACACATTCATCAGCTTGGCAAACAGCACCCCGCTAAAAGTTGCAATAATAAAAGCACCGGCTCCTAAACCAAAAATCATTAATGATTCTTTTGTAAGAAATACTGTTGCCTGGGTAGATGCACCAACTGTGAGCCCAAGGAAGATGGTTACAATATCTATTAATGACGATCTTGCAGTTTCAGCAAGCCTGTTTGTAACTCCACTCTCTTTTAAAAGATTGCCAAAGAATAACATCCCCAAAAGAGGCAAGGCTGTTGGCATAATGAATGTGGTTAGCAGTATTCCTACTATTGGAAATATTATTTTTTCCTGCTTCGGTACAGCTCTTGGTGGCTTCATTCTTATAAGGCGTTCTTTTTTTGTTGTAAGCAAACGCATTACCGGAGGCTGTATTACAGGAACCAACGCCATATATGAATATGCCGCAATAGCAATTGGCCCAATAAATTCAGGGGCAAGATTTGATGAAAGGAAAATAGCCGTTGGGCCATCAGCACCACCAATTATTGCAATGGCACCGGCTTGTTCGGGAGCAAACCCTAATAATAATGAAAAAGCATAAGCTGCAAATATTCCGAATTGCGCAGCAGCACCTAAAAACACAAGCTTTGGCTTTGATAACAACGACGAAAAGTCTGTCATTGCTCCTATTCCCAAAAATATTAATGGTGGATATAAACCGTGCTGAACACCAAAATATAATTGATTTAACACACTGCCTTCTTCATAAATGCCTATTTGAAGGCCTGCATCTTCAGCAAATGGAATGTTGCCGATAATGATACCAAAACCTATCGGTATTAAAAGTAAAGGCTCATAATGTTTTGTTATGGCTAAGTTTATAAAAAACAATCCCACACATATCATTACTATGTGGCCCCATGTTACATTTGCAAAGGCTGTAAAGCCTATAAACTCACTAAGTTGCTGATAAATAAACTGAAATATACCTATATCTTCCATATTGCTTTATTCTCCTATTTCTATCAAAACATCTCCTTCCATTACGTTTTGTCCCGGACGCACCTTTACGGAAATTACCTTCCCATCCCTGTCAGACTCTAATGAATTTTCCATTTTCATGGCTTCCAGAAGCATTATTTTTTGCCCAACCTTTACCTCATCGCCTGGATTAACAAAAATCTCAAGTACTGTTGCCGGTAATGGTGACTTTACTTGCCCCGGGCCTCCTTTTTGTGAGGAAACTTTAGTTCCTGTACTTTCTGATGGTGTTGAATCAGTAGCAGGAACAGCTTTAGCCTGCACCAGCTTTGGTGTTTTTACAGGCTGTATGGCTTTGTCAACCTCAACCGTATATTCTGAACCATTAATTTCCAGCTCTATGATGTTGTCTTCAACTGACTTGATGTTGACATCATAAGCATTCCCATGTATTGTGAACTTATAGTTTTTCATTTTACCTTATTTTGGTGCGTTTCTTAATCCATATATTTTTGAACTCCAGGGCGAATAAGTTCGGGATACTTTTTTGATTGTAAGTATTGTATCTTCATAATCATGCAGCTCACTACGATATAAATATATTGCTGTAGCTATTGCAGCATTAATCTCTCCGGAGATTTCCTCAACCTCTTCTTTACTTTCTGTAACTTCTTCTTCACTTTCTTCAATTACTTTCTTTTTGAAAGAAAGCAAATTTTTCAATTTTTCTTTAAAAGCTTGTCTGAAAATGGCAGGAGTGTTGTTGAATATTACAAAAAGCATAATAAGTGCAAAAAACACTATGCTCATCCCCAGTATTGCCATAAGCAAACCATGAGGGTCATTCTCAGCGAAAATGCACACTTCATTTGCAGTTTTCCCTGAATTTATGGCTAAATCTTCTGTGGTTTTTATTAAAGCTATTCCGTTCATTGAAAAATTTTTTAAAGAGGTAAGTTGGAATGTTTTTTAGGAGGATTGGTATCCTTCTTTGTTGACAGTGATTGCAAAGCCCTTATTATTCTAAACCTTGTATTTCTTGGCTCTATTACATCATCTATATATCCATACCTTGCGGCCACGTAAGGAGTTGCAAACTTTTCAATGTATTCTTTTTCTCTTTTAGCAACAAATTCGCTTCTTTCCTCGTCGTTAAGTTCTTTAAGCTCTTTACTGTTAAGAACTTCAATAGCTCCTTTTGGCCCCATAACAGCGATTTCTGCCATTGGCCATGCATAATTTATATCGCCACGCAAGTGCTTCGAACTCATTACGCAGTAAGCTCCACCATAAGCTTTTCTTAATATCACTGTAATTTTTGGCACGGTTGCTTCACCATAAGCAAATAATAGTTTTGCACCATGAATTATTATGCCACCATACTCTTGTGTTGTGCCCGGCAAGAATCCCGGAACATCAACAAGAGTTATTATAGGAATATTAAAAGCATCACAAAACCTTACAAAACGTGCACCTTTTCTTGAGGCAGCAATATCTAATACACCGGCAAGATAATTAGGCTGATTAGCTACTATTCCGACAGGATTGCCGTTGAAACGGGCAAAGCAGGTGATAATATTTGGAGCATAATTACGCTGTATTTCCAAAAATTCTCCTTCATCAACTATTCCCTGGATAATATCTTTAACGTTATACGGTTTGTTAGGGTTTTCAGGGATTATTGCATTCAATGAATCCTCCAGACGATCTATTGGGTCTTCGCAGTTTGCTAATGGAGGTTCTTCAAGGTTGTTTTGTGGCAGATAGCTTAATATTTTCCGTATCAATAAAATACCTTCATTTTCATCCTCAGCCACAAAATGCGTTACACCAGACTTGGACCCGTGAACCATCCCTCCACCAAGCTCTTGCTCAGAAACATCTTCCCCGGTTACAGTTTTTACAACTTTTGGCCCGGTAACAAACATATAACTGTTTTCTTTTGTCATAATAGTGAAATCAGTTAATGCCGGAGAGTAAACAGCTCCACCGGCGCAAGGGCCAAATATGGCACTTATCTGGGGTATTACACCGGATGCCATAATATTACGCTGAAATATCTCGGCATACCCGGCAAGGCTGTTAACACCTTCCTGTATGCGAGCACCACCACTATCGTTAATGCTTATGATTGGAGCTCCCATTTTCATAGCTTTGTCCATTACTTTGCATATTTTTTCTGCATAAGCAAGCGACAATGAACCGCCAAAAACTGTAAAATCCTGGGCAAAAACATAAACCAACCTCCCGTCAATAGTTCCATAACCTGTTATTACACCATCTGAGTAGAACTTTTTTTCTTCAAGCCCAAAATCTGTGCAACGATGTGTTACAAACATATCAAACTCTTCAAAGCTGCCTTCATCAAGTAGCAAGTCAATACGCTCCCTGGCAGTCAGTTTCCCACGCTTGTGCTGCGAGTCAATTCTTTTTTGACCGCCTCCTAAATGAGCCAGCTCACGCTTCTCAAGCAATTCCTTTATTTTATTTACAAATGCCATTATTATCGTTATTAATCTGTTTTACAAATATTTATGCATTCAAACTTTTATCCTTTGTTGCTTCCAAAACTGCCTGCTATTTCTTTTCGCACAACTCTGATAATACACCATGAGTTGACTTTGGATGCAGAAAAGCAATGTCAAGCCCTTCAGCTCCCTTCCTTGGTTTTTGGTCTATCAGCCTGATTCCCTTATCTTCAAGAACTGCTAAAGCACTTTCAATACCTTCAACAGCGTAAGCTATATGATGAACGCCCTCTCCCTTCTTTTCAATAAATTTACCTATCGGGCCTTCCGGGTCAGTTGATTCTAATAGCTCAATTTTTGTATCTCCAAGCTTAAAAAATGCTGTCTTTACTTTTTGGTCTGCTACTTCTTCAATAGCATAACATTTAAGCCCCAATATGTCTTCATAAAATTTAATGGACTCATTTATATCCTTCACAGCAATGCCGATGTGTTCAATATGCTTAAGTTTCATAAGTGAAATTTTTTAAAAATTTGCGCAAAGATAGACTATTTTATATGTAATTAAAACAGTGAATTAATTAAAAATTGTTATTATTGCATTATTAAAGAGGCGTTTAAATAAAAACAACGCATAAAAATTTGGAAATTATAAACAGGTTCTTCTGAATCTCTTGTTTTGATTTAATATTTTAATATAATGATGCAAAAAGCTACAAAAACACTATCAAGGTACGTATATAATAATAAGCTTATATGGAGCATTTGTAATGAAGAAAAGCTTGTGTATATCACATTTGATGATGGCCCCGACCCTGATGTTACGCCAAAGGTTTTGGAGATTCTTGATAGTTTTAATGTAAAAGCTACTTTTTTTTGCTTAGGGAGTAAAATAGAAAAACACCCGAATATTTATAATACTATTCTTGCCAAAGGCCATAAGATTGGCAATCATGGATATTTCCATAAAAAGGGATGGTTTTTGTCAAAAAAGAAATTTGTAGAAAATGTAGAACAGAATCATTATACAAATGATTCGGGGCTGTTTAGGCCTGCCTATGGGGCTATAAGGCCATGCCACGCAGCAGAGCTTTCAAAACATTATAAAATTATTATGTGGAGCTTAATGAGTAAAGATTACAGCAAAAAAATGAATCCTGATAAATGTTATAAAAGATTGAAAGATAAAGTGAAACCTGGCGATATTATTGTTTTCCACGATACTGCTGATGCAAAGAATAACTGCTTGTATTCGCTTTCAAAGATTTTAAATTATTTGAAAACCGAGGGATATAACTATGGTGTATTGTAAAATTCAATACATTTGCAGTTATATTATCCCTAAACCCCAACTATGTTGAAAGAACAAAGGATAAAAATATCATTTTTATGCATATTATTGGTGAAAGGATTGCTGTTTTGTTTTTCTTGTGCTAATATTGTTCCTCCTGATGGAGGCCCGCGTGATACCGACCCTCCGATTGTGCTTAGAAGCACGCCTCCCAATTTTTCAACTAACTTTAAAGATGATAGAATAAGAATTTATTTTGATGAATACGTAGAATTGAAAAATATTCGTCAGAAACTTATTGTTTCCCCGCCATTGGAGTCGCGCCCTGAATTCAGGCTTAGAGGCCGGTCTGTTATTATGGAGATAAACAAAGAAGAATTAATGCCAAACACTACATATAACTTTTTTTTTGATGATGCAATTGTTGATATCACAGAAGGAAACCCAATAATGAATTATCGCTTTGTGTTTTCTACCGGTGATTATCTTGATTCACTTTCTGTGAAAGGTAATGTAATAGATGCTTATACCCGTGAGCCTGAAGAGGGAGTTTATGTGATGCTTTATGACGAAATTTACGATTCTGTTCCGTATCTTGAAAAGCCGGTATATGTTGCTAAAGCTGATAAAAGCGGCAACTTTGAAATCAATTTTATAAGAAAAGGTAAATACAAGATTTTTGCACTGAAAGATGAAAATGCAAACTATATCTATGATTTGCCTGAAGAAAAAATAGCATTTCTTGACAGCTTAATAGTGCCGGAGTTTATTGGCCACCCCCATTTAGAAAAAGATACTATTATTGAAATACTTCCGGATGATGAACTGCCGGAGGAGGACTCACTTGAAACTATTGAGGAGGTTGATGAGTTTGATGAGGTCGATATGCTTGATTTAGCAGCAGAAACCAGGATGCTGTACGATAGTATTATTATGCCATTTGAAAAATATAATTTTTACAACTTATATTTATTTAAGGAAGAAGACACGGTTCAAAGAATTACAGACGTTTCATTAATCAGGAAAAATGTAATGATGATGGCTTTCAGGGTAAAAACTGACAGCATCGTTCTTAGAGAAATTAATAAACCATTTGAAGAAAAATGGAAAATTTCTGAAATGAATGAAACTAAAGATAGCCTTACATTGTGGATATTGAAAGATGATAGAGACAGCCTGTTTCTTGAAGTTTCTGATAAAGGAAATATTATTGATACAGTAGAAGTATCACTGGAGTTCCGCGACAGAAGCCAGAGGGGAAGAAGAGGAGAAGAGGATGCCGTTAGAAGAATCTCATTTCGCAACAATCTTCGTGCAGGACGAACATTGCCATATCACGAAAATCTGAAAATAATAACGGATAACCCTGTAAAGTCATTTAGCCGGGAGTGTTTCAGGTTGATAAAAAGCGACACTATAGATGTTGATGTTGAAATGGAGTTATATGGAGAGTCAATGAGAAGAATTAGGTTCAAAGAATTGCTTGAGCAGAATATGCAATATAAGCTAAAAATAATTGACAGTTGCATTGTAGATATATTCGGACATTCTCACGATACACTGAGGTTAAGCTTTAACACAAACTCTGAAGAGGATTATGGCAGAATGATAATTGACCTGACTCTGCCCGGTCAGGATATGCAATATGTGTTGAAGCTAATAGACGGCAGTGATAATATTATTAGAAAAAGAGTAGTGGAGAAGTCCGGAAAGTATGAGTTTCTGAATTTAAGGCCGGCCACATACAGTTATAAGCTTATTGAAGATGCTAACAGGGATGGCCGCTGGACAACAGGAAATTATCTTAAAAACAGGCAACCTGAAAAAGTATATATTTTTGACGAAGCAATTCAATTAAGGGCTAACTGGATAATGGAGTCGGAGTGGGAAATTGATATAAATGATATCATAAAAGAAGAAATTGAGGAGGAGGAGGAAATAAATGAACAATAGCTTTTCAATATCCGGAAATATTATTGATGTAGTAAAAAAAAACATCTTTAAAGGCCGGCTAACAATAGAAAGTGGTAGGATAAAGTCTGTTGAACCCTGCCCTGATACAGATAATGAGTTTTATATTCTGCCGGGATTAATTGATTCTCATGTACATATTGAAAGTTCTATGCTTACACCGGGAGAATTTGCCAGGGCAGCGGTGGTGCATGGAACAACAGGAGTTGTTGCCGACCCCCATGAAATTGCTAATGTACTTGGAATTGCCGGAGTTGATTTTATGATTGAAAACGGCAAAAAAGTTCCTTTTAGATTTTTTTTCGGCGCTCCCTCATGTGTTCCCGCAACACCTTTTGAATCTGCCGGAGCAAACATTAACTCCGGCGATACTGACAGCCTTCTCAAAAAAGAAGACATATATTACCTTGCTGAAATGATGAATTTCCCGGGAGTAATAAATAACGACAAAGAAGTTTTGTCGAAAATTGAAGCTGCAAAAAAACATAATAAGGTTATTGATGGACATGCCCCGGGCCTTAGAGGAAAACCGCTTGAAAAGTATATTAATGCCGGTATTACAACTGACCATGAGTGTTTTTCATTAGATGAAGCTGTTGAAAAAATTAACAAGGGAATGAAAATCCTTATAAGAGAAGGAAGTGCTGCCAAAAATTTTGATGATTTGGCAGGCTTGATAAATGATTATCCTGATAGCATTATGCTTTGTTCTGACGACAAACATCCTGACGACCTTATAGAGGGACATATTAATTTGCTAATAAAAAGGGCTCTTAAAAAAGGTTACAACCTTTTTGATGTTCTAAGAAGTGCTTGTTTTAACCCCAAAGAACATTATGGTTTAAATAACGGATTACTTTTGCCGGGAGATAATGCTGACTTTATAATAATTGATAATCCGGATGATTTTAATGTTTTGCAAACTTATGTTGGCGGTGTTAAAGTAGCTGAAAATGGCAAAACCCTTGTTCCTAAAGTTGCAGCCGGTGCAATAAACAAGTTTAATTGCAGTTCAATATCTAAAGAAGATTTGCTTGTAAAAGCTGATTCAGAAAATATCAACATTATTGAGGCAATTGACGGGCAGCTTATTACGAAAAAAACAGAGGGGAAATTAAAAATTGAAAACGGCAATTTAGCCACCGATGTAAAACAAGATGTCCTTAAAATTGTTGTAATAAACAGATATAACAAATCAAAGCCATCTATAGCATATATAAAAGGGTTTGGGCTAAAAGACGGAGCATTAGCCTCTACTATTGCCCACGACAGCCATAATATTATTGCTATAGGCACTAATGATGAAGATATTTTAAAAGCAATAAATCTTCTGGTTGATAGTAAAGGCGGGATTGCTTATGCAAATAATACAGATTTTGATGTTTTGCCACTACCTGTTGCCGGCCTTATGGCCAACGAAGATGCTTCTTTTGTTGCTGAAAAATACAAAATGATTGATAGAAAAGTAAAAAAACTGGGCAGTAAACTTAAAGCGCCGTTTATGACTTTATCGTTTATGGCGTTATTAGTTATTCCTGAAATAAAAATTAGTGATAAGGGTTTATTTGATGGAGAAAAGTTTGAGTTTATTTCTTTATTTAAAAAATAAGAAATGAATACTAAAGATACTGAAAACAATAAGAGAAAGTCAGCTTTAAATGTCAATAAGGGAATTGACCAGCCATCACCAATAAATGAGGCTGCAGTGCGTGCTTACAAAAGAAAAAAGCCACAGCCATTAAGCCGTGAGGAATATGTTGAAGGGATAAAATCAGGCAACATTACGATTTTAAGCAAGGCAATAACTCTTATTGAGAGTTTAAGGGAGAGTGATAATGAGTTAGCTCAGGCAATCATTGAAGACTGCATGCCACATTCCGGCAACTCTGTCAGAATTGGTATAACAGGAGTGCCCGGGGCTGGAAAAAGTACTTTTATTGAAGCCCTTGGAAAACATTTAACTAATAATGGCGAAAAAGTTGCAGTATTGGCAATTGACCCCAGCAGCACCGTTTCAAAAGGAAGCTTGCTTGGAGATAAAACAAGAATGGAAACCCTGGCTGTTGACCCCAATGCTTTTGTCAGGCCTTCTCCATCTGCCGGTTCACTCGGAGGGGTAGCAAAAAAAACCAGGGAAATAATAATTTTATGCGAAGCGGCCGGCTTCGGAGTCGTTTTAATAGAAACTGTTGGAGTTGGACAATCAGAAGTTGCTGCCCATTCTATGGTTGACTTTTTCTTGCTGCTTATGATTGCAGGTGCCGGTGATGAGTTGCAAGGCATGAAAAGAGGAATAATTGAAATGTGTGATGCAATGGTTATTAATAAGGCAGATGGAGACAACGTAATCAAGGCTATGGCCGCAAAAACTCAGTATGAAAATGCACTGCACCTGTTCCCCCCAAAACAGGGAGGATGGACACCCAGGGTTTTAACTTGTTCATCAATAAATAAAACCGGAATTGATGAAATATGGAAACTGGTATCTCAGTATTGTGATACCATGAAAAAGAATGGCTTTTTCAGAGCCAAAAGAGATGAGCAGAAAAATCAAAGGTTTTTTGATTCAGTAAATGAAGAACTTTTCAACAGTTTTTATAATAACCATGAGGTTAAAAGGCTTATGCCTGAAATCAAAGAAAGGCTAAAAAATAAAAACCTGAACTCATACCAGGCTGCCAGAGAAATTCTGAATATTTACTTTAAAAACAAATAAAAAAGTAATTTGTCCCAAAACAGCACGAACTTATTCTTAAAATAGTTTGATGTTTTTGACATGTACTGTTAAAAAAACTCAAAAATAGGTGTCAGGCACCATTAATATCAAGAGATTGAATATTTTTACAAGATATTAAAAGATTAAATGTGAAATGACCACGAAAATATTTTTAGAATTATATAAAAAACTATTTAAAAATTAATTAACCAACATAAAGAAAAAGACTATGAACAGAACATTTAAGATTTGGAGTTTAATGATATTATTTATTATTACTCCGGTATTATCATTTACACAAAGCACATACGAATACATCAGTGTGCCCGATGATCCTATGAATGCCAGGATTTATACTCTTGAAAATGGATTAAAGGTTTATTTGTCAGTACATGAAAACGAACCCCGCATTCAAACAGCAATAGCTGTTAGAAGTGGTGGCATGCACGATCCACCGGAAAATACCGGGTTATCACATTATTTAGAGCACCTGATGTTTAAAGGGACTGACAGATTTGGAACTCTTAACTGGGAAAAAGAGAAATACTACCTCGACCAAATTGACAGCCTTTATGAAGTTCACAGAAGCCTGACAGATGAAAAAGCAAGGGCAGAGGTGTATGCTGTAATTGATTCAATTTCTTATGAAGCATCGAAATATGCAATTCCTAATGAGTATGACAGAATGCTTGGCATACTCGGAGCGAGGGGAACAAATGCTTATACCAGCTTTGATGAAACAGTTTATATTAATGATATTCCTTCTAACCAGGTTAACAGGTGGCTGACTATAGAGGCTGAGAGGTTTAGAAACCCCATATTCAGATTGTTTCACACCGAACTTGAAGTAGTTTATGAAGAAAAGAATATGAGCCTTGATAATGATAGCAGAAAAACTTTTGAGGCCCTTTTAAGTGGCTTGTATCCGAAACATCCCTATGGAACACAAACAGTTCTGGGTTCGCAAGAACACTTAAAAGATCCTTCAATAATTGATATCCGCGAATATTACAACAAAAGGTATGTTCCTAACAATATGGCAATAATTATGTCAGGCGATTTTGATCCTGATGAAGTTGTTGCACTTATTGATAAGCACTTTGGCTATATGGAGCCAAAACCCCTTGATGATTACAACTTCCCGGAGCAGCCGGAAATTGAGGTAATAGAAAAGGAAGTTTTTGGGCCCGATTCTGAATCATTAAGCATGGGATTTCGCTTTCCGGGTACAGGATCACACGAAAACGAAATGGTAAATATTATTAACCAGTTACTTTCAAACAGAACGGCAGGACTTATTGACCTGAATATTAACCAGGCACAAAAAGCACTTGGTGTTAGTTCATGGGTGTATAATAAAAATGATTATACAGGCCATATTTTTAATGGCAGGCCTAAAGAAGGCCAAAGCCTGGAAGAAGTGAAAGAATTAATATTGGATGAAATAGAAAATATTAAAAGTGGAAATTTTGATGATTGGTTACTGGATGCAGTAGTTAATAATTTAAAAATCAATGAAATAAGAAGCCTGCAGACAAATCGTGGAAGAAATAGTGCACTGGTTAACAGCTTTGTTAGAGGCCTTGACTGGGAAGACTATGTTAACAGGTTTGAAAGGATTGAGCAAATTACAAAGGAAGATATTATTGAGTTTGCAAACAAATACTATGGTGAAAATTATATTGTTGTTTATAAAAGGCAGGGTACAGATGATAGTATTATAAAAGTTGATAAGCCGCAAATTACTCCGGTTTTAATAAACCGCGATGTTGAGAGTGAGTTTTTTACAAAAATTAACCAAATGGATGCGGAAAAAATTGATCCTGTATTTCTTGATTATGAAAATGACATTAACAAGAATACAATATTAGGTGATATACCGCTATTATACCAGGAAAATGAAGAAAATGAACTCTTTACATTATATTATGTGTTGGAGATGGGCAACAACCATGACCCAATTTTAAGTATGGCAGTGAATTATCTGGAGTATCTTGGTACCGAAAAATACTCTCCTGCTGAAATTAAGCAAGAGTTTTATAAATTAGGTAGCCGCTTTAATGTTAATGCAGGTGATGACAGGACTTTTGTTTTTCTTACCGGATTGGAAGAAAACTTTGATGAAAGCCTTGCATTATTCGAACACTTACTTGCAGATTGTGTCCCTAATGAGGAGGCGCTGGAAAACCTAAAGCGTGATATGATCAGGGTAAGAGAAAACGACAAACTAAATAAGAACAGTATATTTTGGAATGCTCTCTATAACTATGGCTTGTATGGCGAAAACAGCCCGCTATTAATGCAACTCTCCAATGAAGAGCTTATGAAAGTAGAAAGCAGCGATCTTATTGAAAGAATTAACGGAATAAACTCTTACGAACATATTGTTTTGTATTATGGTATAAGGCCTGTGGAATCCCTGATTGCCACTTTGGAAGAAAAGCACATTACGCCTGATGAATTTACACCTCTTCCTGAAGAAAGGTTATTTGATGTGATTGACAGGGAAGGTAAAAATGTTTTTGTTGTAGATTATGATATGCAGCAAGTTGAGTTGTTATTGCTGTCAAGGTCAACAGAGTTTAACAAAGACATTATTGTGCCGGCAGGCGTTTTTAATGAGTATTTTGGCCGAGGTATGTCTTCTGTTGTTTTCCAGGAATTAAGAGAAGCAAAAGGCCTTGCTTACTCAGCTTTCGCTAGCTTTACAACCCCAAACAGGTTAGACAGAAGCCATACGGTGTTTTCTTATATTGCTACTCAAAATGATAAATTAACAGATGCTCTTTATGCAATGAACGATTTGCTTGATAATATGCCCGTATCTGAATCAAGTTTTAGTGCAGCAAAAGATGCTATAACCGAAAGAATCAGAACCCAAAGGATAACCGGAACATCAATTTTATTTAACTATCTTAATGCTCAAAGGCTGGGTTATGACTATGATAGAAGAGTGGATTTATTTGAGACAGTTCCGGAAATGACGTTTCAACAATTGCAGGATTTTCAGCAAAGCTTTGTAAAAGGGCATGAATATGATTTGCTTGTACTTGGTAAAATTGAAAACCTTGATCTGGAAGCACTGGAAGAGTTTGGTAAAGTTAAGATCCTTTCGCTTGAAGATATCTTTGGATACTAAAGCAAAATAATTATCAGAATAACTAAATTCTAATAGCTGCCGTACCAATTTGGGAAATGCAAAACTTATAAAGTTAGCATTTTGTTGGTGCGGCTGCTTTTTTGGGGCCTTTAGAATTAGTTGTCAAAAATCTGTTACAACAATTATTCTTATTTCCCAAACAATCTGTAAATTTGACGTCCAAAAAAAATAACTGATGAATTTTGTTGAAGAACTTAAATGGAGAGGCATGATACATGATATTATGCCCGGAACAGAAGAACAGATTAAAAAAGAAATGACAACGGCTTATGTTGGCATTGACCCTACTGCTGATTCTTTACATATTGGACACCTGGTATCTATTATGATGCTTAAACACTTTCAACTTTGCGGCCATAAACCAATTGCTTTGGTTGGTGGTGCTACAGGAATGATTGGTGACCCCAGCGGAAAAAGTGAAGAAAGAAACCTTCTTTCAGAAGAGGTTTTACGGCATAATCAAAAATGCATAGAACAACAACTGTTAAAGTTTCTTGATTTTGAAACAGGTGACAATAAAGCGGAAATTGTAAACAATTACGACTGGATGAAGGATTTTAATTTTCTTACCTTTCTCAGGGAGGTAGGAAAACACCTGCCTGTAAATTATATGATGGCAAAAGACTCTGTTAAAAAGAGGCTTGAAACGGGAATTTCTTTTACGGAATTTTCATATCAGCTTGTACAGGCTTATGATTTCTTTTTTCTGTATCAAAACAAAAACTGTAAATTGCAAATGGGTGGCTCAGACCAGTGGGGCAACATTACATCCGGAACAGAACTCATCAGGAGAAAAGCCGGAGCAGAAGCGTATGCCCTCACATGTCCGCTAATTACCAAGGCGGATGGCTCAAAATTTGGCAAAACAGAAAAAGGTAATGTGTGGCTTGATAAAAAATATACTTCACCATATCATTTTTACCAGTTCTGGCTTAATTGCTCTGATGTTGATACTCAAAAATATATTAAGATATTTTCTTTGTTTTCAAAGGAGGAAATTGAAAGTTTTATTGAAGAACATTTAAAAGCACCTCATTTAAGAGTGTTGCAAAAGGCATTGGCAAAAGATATTACTGTAAGAATTCATGGTGAGAAAGAATATGAAATAGCAAGGGAAGCTTCTGAAATACTTTTTGGAAAAGGCACAGCCGAAAATCTTTTTAATCTGCCTGAAGATGTTTTTCTTAATGTGTTTGAAGGTGTGCCAATGCATAATGTGCCCAAAACTGAAATTGAAAAAGGAATTGGCATAACCGACCTTTTGGCAGAAAAAACTAATATCCTGAAATCTAAAGGAGAAGCACGCAGAGCACTTAGCGAAAACAGCATTAGTATAAATAAGAAAAAAGTTGATGATAGCTTTTTATGCAATGTTGAAAACCTTATTAAAGGTAAGTACCTGCTGGTTCAAAGGGGTAAAAAGAATTACTTCATTGTTTCATTTAATGATTGAATCTGATATATTCTCTTGCATATGGCTTTGTAAAAGCTCTTGCTCTTTTAGCCATTGCTTTCTTTCTTCTAAAAAAATCAATGACTGGATTGTGTCAATTACACAGCCAATATCATGATCGCTATTGTTTAGTATTATCAAAGTAGATTTATTATCTGTAAATCTTTTAAAACTGGTTCTGTAACCCCGCCATCTTCCCGGGTGGTGTACTGCTTTTAAACCATATACATTTTGAATTCTCCAGCCATACCCGTATTCTATAATGCTGTCGTTAGGAAGTAACTTATAGTCAAAAGCTTCTAAAGCAGTTTCTTCATTGATTAGTTCGTATGAGTATAATGCTTTATCCCATTTTATTAAATCAGGAATGTTTGAAAATATGCCCTTATCACCGGTGATAGCATCAATTTCGTCAAAAGGGATTATTTGCCAACGATTTCTGACTTTTCTAAAACCCCTGGCAATGGTAGGATTATCTTCAAAATTATTTGGGTTCAAAACAAATGTGTTATCCAAACCCAATGGTTCAAAGATTTTTTTTGACAGGTATTCAGAATAACTCTTTCCGCTCACCCTTTCAATTATTAATGAAAGAA
>PWND01000302.1 GCA_003557965.1 Bacteroidales bacterium
AACAGCAACAGCTTTATCCAGTTGTCCTGAAGTGAAGTACCGGTTAAACTCATGCTGCCTTTGATAATAAGTCCTGCAGGATGGAAAAATTATGAAGAATAATAAAAATATAATGATTAATCTTTTAATCATACTATTACAATTATAACATAGTTAAATTACCAAATTTTTAACAATGGCATGAAATAAAAACCAATATTCCGGGAAAACTAATTATTTATAAAAACAGAATATTGGTTTTTATTATGGTCATTATGCTAATGCTTTTTAGGCAGCATTGTTAGTTTCTTACGGTTTTCTTAATTTGTTTTTCACCTAACCACACCTTTTCGTTGGTTTCCATATCAGAGAGTTCAAGGTTAACCTGGTAAAAAATAACTTTTTCTCTTCCATGCTGGTCAATAATAGAGTTTATTGTTCCTGTGAGCATATAGTCCGCCCCTAATTCTCTTCTCCATTTTGCAACAGTAGCCGGGTCAGCAAATTCGTGCTGGTCTGCTCTCTCTTCACGCATTTGTTCTCTGAATTCAGCACTTTGAACTATGCGAACCAATCCCGAATTAACCAACTCTCTTTCCATGTTACGGATGAATGTTTCTCCATCAATGTGTTCATGCGTTCGATTTCTTACATCGCCAACAATAATTACCGGTTGACGTTCATTTCTGTTTTCAAAGCGGCCCAGCCATGGACGGCTTAACACATCATTAATCATTTCTTCCGCTACAAAGCGGCTGTCAGAATCATTCCAGCGGCCACTGAGGTCAATGGTTGTACCCGGATCTACCCTTGAAACAGTACGCTGCTGACAAGAGTAAAGAGCGAAAAATAACAGTGCCAGAGAAATTATAGATAATCGTTTCATAAGTTTGTTGTTTAGTTTATTATTAAATTAGTTGAATTATATTCATATTGAAATTATGCTATCTTTAATATTTGCCAAACTATTAAAACTTCCCTTAATAATTTGTTGCTGTCTTACGCTGTTTTTGAAAATATTTAAATCTCATAATATAAGGGTAATTCTGCTTATAAAGCCATTCCGGCCAACCTGCGTATTCCCTGTTTTTAATATTTTGCATATCAAAATAAATGCCAAAATATTTTTATCATTAAAATAATTCCGGTTTATTTTATTCTTCCATGATATTTCTTTAAATAATGTTTGCAAAAAGAGTGGAAAAGGTTTATATCATCTTTCTTCATAGCCATTAATCGTTCCATAATTCGAGGGTAAATTATTCCCTCCGGGCTCAAACCCACGTCATACAAAATCTGCTTTGCTTTATTTTTAACAATAACCTGCTCATCCCGGTTTATACTTGTTTGAATCTTTTTTGCATGAACAAGAGTAAGCCTAGACAGGTGATTTGCATAAACCATAACAGCTTGTGCTAAGTTTAATGAAGGATATTTGTTTACCATAGGTATAGTAGAAAAAATATCGCAAAATGAAAGCTGGGAATTACTCAGCCCTGATTCTTCCCCTCCAAATACCACTGCAACAGTTGAAATGGTGTTTTCTTTTTCATTAATTATATTATGTAATGCTTCAACAGGATAATAATTTAAGGAGACATTTCTTTTCTTTGCTGCCGACCCAATAACAAAAGAAATATCATTTATGGCTTCCTCCAGGGTATTAAAAACACTAGCTTTTTCCAGAATATCTTTAGACCCATGAGCCAATGACCTTGACTTACTTCCCAGGTGTGAACATAATGGGTTAACCAGCCTTAGATTATTAATTCCCATTGTTTTTATTGCCCTTGCAGCAGCTCCAATATTTTCTTCTCTTGAAGTATCACATAATATTAAATATAATTCAGGCATTTATAATAGTATTAAAATTTTAACAAAAATACGAAATAATATTATTGGCGCCATGGATGCCATATTGCCGAAAAAGTAGCACTAGCATTAATTATTTTTTTACAAAAAATTGAATTTTACCTATTATTTTGATTAGCTTTTTTTTTTTTTGCCCAAAACTTTTAAAATAATGCAAAATTTCAACAAAAAACTAAAAATCATGATTTGCAAGCCACTTTTTAAAATTTTCTTTTTTTCATTACTTAATTTACGCTTTCCAAAACACGTAGCTTTTATACTTTTATTGTTTACAGGCATTACAGCTTTTGCCCAAAGCCCTGATATGCGTTTACGCAGGGTTGATGATTCCCTGGTAAAAATGACACACTATGAGAATGATTCAACTGCTAATGCAGTTATATTAGGCGACAAGGGAAGAATACACATAAAGTACTGCCGAAATGATGGTTGGCAAGTTGAATATAACAGGCATTTAAGGATAAAAATATTTAACAGGGATGCTTTTGATCTTGCTGATTTCAGGATTCCAATATACAGGGGGGAGAGGCTTGTTACATTGAGGGCATACGTTTTCAGCCCTGAGGAAGGAGGTGGAGTAGATCGTACCAGGTTTAGGAGGAGAAATGCCTATGAAGAAGAAATCAGCAACAACTTATCATACACAGTTTTTGCGCTTCCAAATGTCAGGGAGGGATCTGTTATTGACCTGGAGTACACCATTAATTCGCCATTTTTATCATTTTTGCCAGACTGGCAATTCCAATCACTATATCCAAAAGTCTTTAGCGAACTCACGGTAATTACTCCGGAATATTTTGACTATAATACATTAATGCAGGGATTTTTGCAGGTAACGGAGCACGAACAAACAACCAGAAGAGGCCAGTTAGTTTTTCAATGGGTTGATCGCGCCGGGCTTCATGATACAGAGCCAAGAACACATACCAGCAGGATAGATTTTAGAGAAGACATAAACAAATACCGTATAGATAATATCCCAGCTTTTACATTGGAGCCACACATGAATTCTCCAGTTAATTATTTATCAAAGATTGAGCATGAGCTTGTAGCTTATTGGCCACCTCAGGGAGCCCGAACTGATTTTGGTTCAACATGGGCACAAATAAACGAGCAGCTAATGGATTCTGACTCATTTGGGCGTCAATTTAACCGGGCAGGATTTTTAAGTGACGAAATAGAGTTAATAAAAAGTAAATACTCTGAGCCAATGGAAAGGATGATAGCTGCCCACAACATTGTACAAAGTAAAATGTTTTGGAATGGTTTAAATAGCCTTTATTCACGTGACGGCCTTAGAAGAGCGTGGAGAAACGAAGAAGGAAATGCCGCAGATATTAATTTAACATTGATTTTATTATTAAAAGAGCTGGGAATTAATGCTAGCCCTGTAATATTAAGTACCAGGAACAATGGTATAATAAACCCGGTTCAGGTTATGCTTAGCAAGTATAATTATGTTATTGCACATGCCAGCATTGATGGGAAAGAGTTTTTACTTGATGCAACAGAAAAAGACACTCCATTTTATTTATTACCTGAGAGGTGCATAAATGGGCAGGGACGATTAATTGATGGCCGTGTAGGCAGATGGGTAAATTTACTGGCAATACAAGATAACATTGTTAACAAAACAATAAATATTCAATTAGAGCCATGTGGTTCAATGCATGTGAACTTGACAAAACTTAAAGATAACTACCTGAAACTTGAAAAAATTAAAGAATATAAAAGATTTGCAGATGAGGATGAATACATGGAAAACTTTGAGTCAGAAAACCAGGGAGTTGAGCTTGTTTCATTTTCAATGGAAAATAATGATACATGGGCTGATCCATTAATTTGTGAGTATGAGTTTGTGATTCCGGAAATAAGCACCAGCCCACAGGAAGTTATATACATAAATCCTTTTGTTACTGACAGAATAGAAAGCAATCCCTTCAGAATTGAAGAGAGATTGTTCCCTGTAGATTTTGTATATCCTCATAAAAGGCATTTTGAAATAATTGTTGAAATTCCTGAAGGATATGAAGTTGAGGAGCTGCCAAGGGGAACCAGTACCAACTTGTCGGGAAGAAGTGCCGGGTTTGTTAGTAGGTATATTGTAAATGAAAACAATATTGAAATAACATTTGAAATTAACATTAATAAAGCTGTCTTTTTGCCGGACGAGTACAATGACCTCAGGCAACTTTATTCACAAATCGTTGAAGAACAAGCAAGGCAAATTGTGCTAAAACGATTATAAAACTATATCAAAATGCTTTATTACAAGTCTTTCACTTCAGGGATTGCGCTTATTATTATTTTCATGCTAAGTTGCGCCAATGATTCTTTGGCTAATGAATTCAGTGTTAGAGGCATCTCTGAAGATTTAAAAAGAAATGCAAACGCAGTTTACAGAATTAACAACCAGGAAGTTACTATTAGAAGGCCAGACAGGTACACCGTAAAGTATGAAGTAGCGGTAACCATAATGAATGAAAATGGCAGAAATGCTGGTGTTTTTTTTATACCATACGACAGCTATTCACAGCCCAGGTTTCGGGGTGGGGAAATATATGATTCAAATGGTAATCAAATAAACAGAATACGACGCCGTGACCTGGAAGATCACAGTTTCATTTCAGGGTTTTCGCTTTATGATGAAAACAGGATAACGTATTATGTGCCCCGAATGACTACATATCCGTACACTGTAAGATATGAGTATGAAGTAAATTATAGCAGAGGGCTTTTTTATGCAATGACTTTTTTCCCTAATGCTAATTATCGAAGATCAACGGAAAAAGCAACTTTAAGGATAAGCTATCCTTCTGATATCGGCATTTATTACCAGGAATTCAATTTAGGTGAGATAGCCTCAAAAACCAAAGACAACAATGAGATTGTATGGGAGTTTTCAAACTTGCCTGCAATCCGAAAAGAGCATTTATCACCTTCAAGGATAAGAGTTTTGCCAGGAATAAAATTCACAGCCAATGAGTTTGCCATTGATGGTTATCATGGCTCTAATGAATCATGGAAAGAATTTGGGAAATGGGTGTGGTCTTTAATTGACGGGCTTGACGATTTGCCTGCCAGCACTGTTGACAAACTTGAAAGGATGACAGAAGGGCTTGAAACAAAAAAAGAAAAAATAGAGGCTATATATAGCTATATGCAATCAAGAACGCGCTATGTTAATATTAGCCTTGGAATTGGGGGGCTAAAGCCATTTGATGCACAAACTGTTGACCAAACCGGCTATGGAGATTGTAAAGCTCTTACAAACTACATGATGGCTATGTTAAAGGCAGTAAATATAGACTCTTACTATACTTTGGTTTATGGAAGCACCGGGGGTTATGAGTTTTATCCTGACTTCATCACAAATCAGTTTAACCATGTGATTCTTTGTGTTCCCTTAGAAAATGACACGATTTGGCTGGAAAACACAAATCAAAGCATTCCGTTTGGATATTTAGGTTCACATACTGACAACCGAAGTGTTTTAATAATAAAAGAAGATGGTGGTGTATTAACGAAAACGCCTTCATATTCGCTAAATGACAATAATATTAGCACTACGGCAAAAATAAAGTTAGATCCTTCAGGAAGTGGAAGCGCTGACATACATATTACTTATGGCGGGCATTATTTTTCAAGGCCTTTAAGTGTTGCCCGGCAAAATAATGAAGAGCAAATTAAATGGTTATACAGTAATGATTATTTGCCAGATTACAGCATTACTAATCACTCAATAGCCACACAAAATGAATACTTTACACCACAAGGATTTGTTGAATTCAATGCAAATTTAAGGTCTTATGCCAGTACAAGCCGAAACAGGCTGTTTGTTCCTCTTGCTGTGTTATCATCGAAAAAAGAACTACCGCCACGCATCAGAAACAGGAGCAATCCTTTTGAGTTAAAGTTTGAACGAAGCTATAATGACACTATTACTTTTATATTACCTGAAGGATTTGCTATAGAATCATCCCCTTCTGATGTTTTTTTAGAATCAGAGTTCGGTACTTATAAAGCTAATTTTGAAATAAAGCAAAATAAAATAGTATATACAAGGAGCCTTAAAGAGCTCCCGGGATATTTTCCTCCTGAAAAATACCAGGACTTTTTTGAATTCCGACAAAATATAAACAGGGCTGATAGCCAAAGCTTTATTTTAGTCAGGGAATAACATCGGTTCGCGTTTATGTGCAGTAGCGAATTAGAAGCACTTACCTGTCCGTTAAGCACAAAGTTTCTTAGAAGCACAGACCTTCGATTTACCACTGCACCCGCTATTGCCACATACACGCTGTGTGTGCAATCGTGCTTTCTTTCGTCTGCGCGTGGGGAAAGACACACTTATTGACAAGCTTTGGCTGGTGCGGCTGGCTTGAGCGGCTTGGCAATCCCGAAGAGTCGGGACAAGTTGTGTGTGGCTTTGAAGTGTTG
>PWND01000280.1 GCA_003557965.1 Bacteroidales bacterium
ATTTGAAAACAAACTAGAAAAGTCGAGAAAACTCATTGAGGAATTAAAGGAAAAGTTTGAACAGGAAAATCAAAAAATTTATGAATACAAGAGAGAACTTTATCGTACAAAGGATTTCTCTGTTTCAAAAGTTTATACATATAATGGCCCCAACTTTTATCTTGACAGGCATGCTGTAGTTTTTAATATTTTTATTGCGCCCGTTGGAGATACTGTTGATTTCTACAAAGAAAAAGCTCTTGACTTTTTTCCTGAGCTTGAGAAGGTTGATACACCATTTGTTGTTGATTTATTTGCGGAAATGCTCATTATGATTTTAAAAATGGACATTGACCTGTTTATTAATAAATATAGCATTAGCCGTGATGAAGAAGAATATGTTATTGCAGTGGAGTATCTTGACGATGAAATCACAACTGATGCAATCTACTTGTTGTCTGATTGGTTTATAGCTGTTTCTAATGATGAAGAGTTTGACTTTAAATCTGAATTTGAAATATTACAGCAGGCTTTTGACGACACTCCATTAGGTGGCCCTACGCTATATTCATTAATTGAAGCAGGCCTGAAAAGAAATATCCCTGTATTTTTCCTTGAGGAGGAGAATCAGTATCAGTGGGGTTACGGGAAAAAGCAGCTAAGAGGCAGGTCAACAACAGTGCACAAGGATAGTATTAAAGATACTGAGTTTACCATGTATAAGGATATGGTTGGAGAGTTTTTGGAAATGTGCGGATTCCCTACACCAATGGGAATAAATTGCTTTGATGAGGAGGAAATAGTGGAAGAAGCGTTAAGGATAGGATTTCCGGTTGTGGTAAAGCCTGTAGCCGGACATAAGGGTGAAGGGGTTACAACAAATATTAATTCGGAGGAAGAAGTACGCAAAGCGTTTAATGATATTGTTAATAGTGCCAATGAGTTGGGAGTTCATTTTGATGGCGCTTTGGTGCAGAAAATGATACTGGGCAACGACCATAGATTACTTGCTGTTGGTGGGAAGTGTGCTGCTGCTTTGAAAAGAGTTCCGGCATTTATTGAAGGTGATGGGCAGCATACCATAGAAGAATTAATTAATGCCGAAAATGATAAAGAAATAAGGCTGGATAATGCCAGGTCGCCTCTGTGCAAAATTGAAATTGATGATAACTTGCTGGAATATATTGAACAGCAGGGGCTCAGTCTTGAAACTGTAGTAGGTGCCGGCACAAAAGTATGTTTAAGAAAAGTTGCCAACATTTCGGCCGGTGGAGTTTCATATAATGTTACTGATGAAATGCATGAAGATAATATTGCACTGGTGGAGGATATTGCCGCATACTTTGAAGTAACATGCCTGGGAATAGATGTCCTCGCTGAAGATATTTCGAAATCATGGAAAGAGGGAAATTTTGGAATTATTGAGGTTAATGCCGGGCCGGGAGTATTCATGCACCTTGCACCTGCATATGGCGACAGCATCGATGTGCCGGGGCTAATTATGAAAGCACACTTTGGAGAAGATTTTAATTCAAGAATACCTATAATTGCCTCTAACAAAGTAAGCGATAATCTAATTCAAATGATAAATTCAAAGCTTCAGGAAACAAAGCCTGGTATCTTTTTTGGCGCATTAAACCATAGCGGTGTTTTCTTAAATGGCAGGCTCTTTCATAAAAACACAAGCCACGATCAAAATGTTAAACTGGTTTTAAGGCATACAAAAGTAGATTTTGCTTTGTTTTGCCATGATTCTGAAGCAATTCATGATAATGGAATATTTCACAAAGGTGCAAATATGATTATTCTTGATGAAGCTAATTTTTATGAAAAATCAGTTTTAAAGGAGCAGCTAATTGATGGATATATATTGGAAATTGAAAACAATGAAGTTACCCTGCTTAAAAATGGAGAAACTGTTTCTGTAAATTATTTCTTTTCCCCTGAGGAAAAAGATCAAAGAATAATGGATGTACTGGCGGAAATACTGCATGAATTTATGTAAGCAGAAGGCATATTATGTGATTTAGCCTAACTTATTCATTAGGAGACAAGTAAATCAGCTTGATTAAATACAAAAACCCGCCTTAAAAAAAGCGGGTTTTTGTATTTATATCCGTTTATAATATTTTTATTTGGCCTATTTAGTTACAGCATCAAATACAGCTTTAAAAGCATCCGGATGATTTACTGCAAGGTCAGCTAATACTTTGCGATTAATTTTAATCTCTTTCTTATTTAGTTTACCCATAAACTGCGAATAACTCATTCCGTATTGACGTGTTGCAGCATTAATACGCAGAATCCAGAGCTTGCGAAAATTACGTTTCTTATTTCGTCTGTCTCTGTATGCATATAATTGCCCTTTTTCCCATGTGTTTTTGGCTACTGTATAAACATTTTTTCTTGCACCAAAGTAGCCTTTGGTAAGTTTTAAAATCTTTTTTCTTCTGCGCCTTGAAGCGACTACGTTTACTGATCTTGGCATAATAATTTTTATTTTTTTTGCTAGCGCTTTCTTTAATGAAAGACTTAGTAATGGCTAAACAAAAGGTTAATAAATAATACTCATATAAAACCCTCTACATGCAAAGCATATCTTTTATATTGTTAAGGTCTGCTTTGTTTACAAATGTAGTTTTCGTCAGGTTTCTTTTTCTTTTCTTCGATTTTTTCGTAAGAATATGGCTTTTATAAGCATGCTTACGCTTGATTTTTCCGGAGGCGGTAATCGAAAACCGCTTTTTAGCACCGGATTTAGTTTTCATTTTTGGCATTATAAAAAAAAATTTATTAGTTAATATAATTTATAAACGGATAAAATTCTATCATTATTTGGAAACTCCTTTTTTGGGAGAAACAAGCATTATCATTCTTTTTCCTTCTAGCTTTGGCAATTGGTCAACTTTACCGATATCCTCAATCTCCTGGGCAAATTTTAAAAGGATTATTTCACCTTTATCTTTATATAAGATTGACCTACCTTTAAAAAATACAAACACTTTTAATTTTGCTCCGTCTTGCAGAAACTTTCTGGCATGCTTAATTTTGAAATTTAAGTCATGATCATCAGTGTTTGGCCCAAGCCTGATTTCTTTTACAACTATTTTAGCTGCATTGGCTTTTATTTCTTTTTGCTTCTTCTTTTGCTCATAAAGAAACTTTTTGTAATCCATGATCTTGCATACGGGTGGGTTTGCTCCCGGTGCAATTTCAACTAAATCCAAACCAATCTCTTCAGAGAGAGCAAGGGCATCTTTAATCTGGTAAATGTCGTTTTCAACATTATCACCAACTAGGCGTACTACTTGTGCATTTATCGCCTCATTTATTTTATGAGGGTTTTCTTTTTTCCTAAAACGCTTATTGTGCGAAGGTCTAAATGGCGTAGCTATATTTCGTTCCTCCTTTACTTTAGTTAATAAATAAAATTAATTTTCAAATATTATAATATGTCTCCAATTTCGTCTTTAATAATTTTTGCAAACTCTTCAATTGTAAATGTTCCTAAGTCTCCTTCTCCATGTTTTCTTACTGAAACGTTACCTGAGTTTTCTTCTTTTTCGCCTACAATCAGCATATAAGGTATTTTGCTGACTTCGGCATCTCTGATCTTTTTCCCGGTTTTCTCACTACGTTCGTCAATAAGGCTGCGAATTTCGTAATTATTTAGCAAATTTAAAACTTTTTTCGCATAATTTTGATACTTTTCGCTAATAGGTAGAATTATAACTTGTTCAGGTGCAAGCCATAATGGGAAGTTTCCGGCACAATGTTCAATCAATACTGCAACAAATCTTTCCATCGAGCCAAAAGGCGCACGGTGTATCATTACCGGCCTGTGCTTTTGGTTGTCGCTGCCAATATACTCAAGTTCAAATCTTTCCGGAAGATTATAGTCAACTTGTATTGTTCCTAATTGCCACTTTCTGCCTAAAGCATCCTTAACCATAAAGTCCAGTTTTGGCCCATAAAATGCAGCCTCACCAACTTCTATATAAGCTTCAAGCCCTTTTTCTTCAACAGCCTCGATTATTGCTTTTTCAGCTTTTTCCCAGTTTTCAGGTGTCCCTATGTACTTTTCACTGTTTTCGGGATCTTTTAATGAGATCTGAACACTGTAATCTTTGAAATCAAGCGAATTAAAAATTAATAAAACAATATCAATTACTTTTATAAACTCCTCTTTTACCTGGTCAGGCCTGCAAAAAATGTGTGCATCATCCTGCGTAAAACCTCTGACTCTTGTAAGGCCGTGAATTTCACCACTTTGCTCGTACCTGTAAACGGTACCAAATTCGGCAAGACGCACAGGCATATCTTTATAAGAGTATTGTTTTGTTTTAAAAATTTCGCAATGATGTGGGCAATTCATAGGTTTTAACATAAACTCTTCGCCCTCAGCCGGTGTTTGTATTGGCTGAAAAGAGTCTTTGCCGTACTTTTCGTAATGGCCACTTGTTATGAAAAGATTTTTATTGCCAATATGTGGGCTTATTACAGGCTCATATCCATATCTCCTTTGGACCTTTTTAAGGAATCTTTCAAGATTTTCTCTGAGCATTGCACCCTTGGGAAGCCAGAGTGGTAAGCCTATGCCTACACTCGGAGAAAATGCAAATAACTCCAATTCTTTACCAATTTTCCGGTGGTCACGCTTTTTCGCCTCTTCAAGCATCTCCAAATATGCAGTAAGCTCTTTTTGCTTTGGGAAAGAAATACCATACAACCTTGTTAACTGCTTTCTTGATTCATCGCCCCGCCAATATGCCCCTGCTATACTAAGTAGTTTTATAGCTTTTATCTTGCTTGTGTCAGGTAAATGTGGGCCACGGCATAAATCAGTGAAATTGCCTGTCTGATAAAAACTTATTGTTCCATCCTCCAAATCATTTATCAAATCAACCTTATACTCATCTCCTTTTTTTGTGTAATAATCCAAAGCATCTGCCTTAGGCATCTCTTTTCTGACAAATGATTCCTTCCTTTTAATTATTTCGTAAATCTTTTTTTCAATTTTTTCAAAGTCATTGCTTGATATTGTATGTTCTCCTAAATCAATATCATAGTAAAAACCATTTTCAACATCAGGGCCTATCCCAAACTTTGTGCCGGGATAAAGCTCTTCTATCGCAGCAGCCATTATATGAGCAGAAGAATGCCACATTGTAGCTTTTCCCTCTTTGTCGTCCCATGTATGAAGCTTAATGTCTGCATCTTCGTTTATTGGCCTGTGCAAATCCCATAACTCTCCATTTACACTTATTGACAACACATTGCGCGCAAGGCCTTCTGATATGCTTTTAGCGATATCAATGCCTGTTGTGCCTTTTGGGAACTCTTTTTCAGATTTATCGGGTAGTCTTATCTTAATCATAATTATGTATTTCTTTTTTCAGCCTGCAAAAGTACAAAAAATATATGGTTGAACCTCAATAAGATTGTTGTTTTTTTATCTATATAGCTTATTTATGGAATTTTAAATGCTTGCGTTTTTTTAATTTCCATTTAGTTGAACAATTGTATAGATATAATTTTTATATTTGAAATATTATTTAAAAAATTAACCGAAAAAATCATTTATAAGAAAGTAATTTTGAAATATGTAAACACATCTGTGTATAACAAGTTTCATGATTCATAGTTATAAAAAGAATTGTAAAATTCACGTAAATGGAAGAAGTTTATAAGTTTGATAATGAAAAACCGGTTACTTCAATAGCAGAAGCTGTAAAGAAACCGGATAAAGTATATAAATTGGATTTAAGGGAAAGCCAACTGGAAGAATTACCTGATGAAATAAAGCTTTTTGTAAACCTGGTTGAACTTGATTTAAGAAGGAACAGGTTGTCTGAGCTACCCTATTGGCTAACGTCATTAAGTAAACTTAGAATATTAAAAATTGGAGAAAACAGATTTTTTAATTTTCCCCAGAGTATTTGCTCTTTGTTATACCTGGAAGAACTGGAAATACGAGAAAACAAGCTTACAAAACTACCGGACTCCATTGGTGATCTGATTAACCTCAAAAAACTATCATGCGGCTGGAATAACTTAAGCCAGATACCACCAACAATCAGCAAGTTAAAACAACTGAAAAAATTAGATGTTCAATACAATAGTATAAGGCACTTGCCGGAATCAATAGGAGAATTAACCAGCTTAATGACGTTAAATCTTAGCTGGAATTTTTTGCATCAACTGCCTGATTCTTTTTCTAAACTTGACAATCTCAGGATTCTAAA
>PWND01000202.1 GCA_003557965.1 Bacteroidales bacterium
GCTAATATAATCTTGAATGACTTGTAATTTAAATTCGTCCTTGTAATGATTTACTTTTCTTTTCATAGTCCTGATTTAATTTTACTTCTTCTGTAAACTTATTTCAGGACAAGACAAACATACGAGGACACAGAGAGACTTTCACCTTTGAGCTTTGAGCTTTGAGCTTTCTCACCCTTATCCTTGCTTTCACCTTTGAGCTTTCACCTTTCACCTTTCAGCTTTGAGCTTTCTCACCCTTATCCTTGCTTTCACCTTTGAGCTATTGCACTGGTAACTGGTGATTAGTAAAAGCCTTAGCCTTAACGACTCAACGATTAAACGATTAAACAAAATAAATAGTTTATCTTTACCTTTGAAATTATGAAAAAACAGAATGCGATTTTACAAAACTCAAATCCGAAGGATTTTTAAAGAAATACCCGGTACTTGAAAAAATTAAAATATCCGATTATGCAAGCATATAATTACCTAAACTCAAAAATTATTTTAACCTGGGATGATTTGCAGGTTCTGATGAACAAGTGGAAGCAAAAAAGCTCAAAAATTGTATTTACAAATGGCTGTTTTGATGTTATTCATAAAGGCCATATTGAATATTTAAGCAGAGCTTCTGATTTGGGCAGTAAGTTAATTATCGGCCTTAATTCTGACAGCTCCGTTAAAAAGCTGAAAGGCAAAGGACGCCCAATAAATGATGAGATATCAAGGGCAAAAGTATTGGCTTCAATGTTCTTTGTGGATGCTGTTTGCTTTTTTTCCCAGGATACACCCATTGAATTAATAAAAATTGTTATGCCTGACGTGTTGGTTAAAGGCGGCGATTACCAGCCCAAAGATATTGTTGGATATGATCTCGTTTCTGATAATGGTGGTAAAGTTGTCAGCCTTGATTATATTGATGGGTTTTCTTCATCAGATATTATTGAAAAATTAAAACAATTGAAATAATTAAAATTCGTTTTACTTAAATCCTGGTAAAAAATGGTATCTGTTTGCGTGGCAGTTTATCTTTTTTGAATTTTATTTTATATAATAGTAAATGCATTTATGGAAAAGGAAAAAACTAAAAAAACCCGATTGAAATTTTATTTGCCTGTTCTTTTTGCCGCTATTTTGGCAATTGGTGTTTATATTGGCATGAATTTGAATTTTAGCCGGCTTCCGGAAAGCCTTGAAAAAAAGTTCAAGTCAATAGGAATAGGAAGGTATGATAAGATAAATGATGTTTTAAACTATATCCACAATTCTTATGTTGATGAAATTGACAGGGAAGAGCTTGAGGAAGAAACTATAAAGTCTTTTTTAAGAAACCTTGACCCGCACTCTGTTTATATCCCGGCAAAAGATTTCAGGGAGTTTCACGACCCTTTAATGGGTAGTTTTGAAGGGATAGGTATAGAGTTTAATATGATTGCCGATACTGTTGTAGTAATTAACCCTATAGTTGGAGGGCCCAGTGAAAAGGCCGGAATACTGCCAGGTGACAGAATTGTTGAGGTAGATGGGGAGACTATTGCAGGTGTTAATATGAGTACCGATAAAATTGTAAGAAAACTCAAAGGGCCAAAAGATACTAAAGTAGAGCTAACAATATACAGGCATAATATTGATGAGTTTTTTGATTATACTATAACCCGTGACAAGATTCCGGCTCATAGCCTCGATATTGCCTACATGCTTGATGATGCAACAGGCTACATTAAAATATCAAGATTTGCAGCCACAACTCATAATGAATTTATTACGGCATTTGACAGGTTAAAGCGTAATGGCATGGAGAATCTTATTCTCGACCTGCGAGGAAATGGCGGTGGGTTTTTAGATGCAGCAATATTACTTGCTGATGAGTTTTTATCACCGGGGCAAATGATTGTTTACACTAAAGGGCAAAAGCGGCCAAAGCAAATCGCAAACGCTCGAAGAAACGGAAGGTTTGAAAGCAAGCCCTTAGTGGTTTTAATAGATGAGTGGTCAGCATCTGCATCAGAGATCATTGCAGGCGCTGTTCAGGACAACGACCGGGGTATTGTCATTGGCAGAAGGTCTTTTGGAAAAGGGCTTGTTCAGGAGCAGGTTCAACTCTCTGACGGCTCTGCTCTCAGGCTTACTGTTGCAAGATACTATACTCCTTCCGGAAGGTCAATACAAAGCCCTTACGATGCCGGAGTTGACACCTATTATGATGACTTTATTCAAAGATTTATAAATGGCGAACACGAAAGCCAGGATAGTATTAAAAAACAAGACTCTTTAAGGTTTGAAACGAAAAAAGGAAGAATCGTTTATGCAGGTGGCGGAATAATGCCTGATATTTTTGTACCTGTTGATTCTGAAAAAAGAACTCCGTTTTTCAACCAGGTAATAAACAGGGGGTTAATATACCGCTTTGCTTTTAATTATTCCGACAACAACAGGCAAATTTTGTCATCTGCCTATAGCGATGCCAATCACTTTATTAATGATTTTTCAATTAGCGAAGATGTTTTTAATGATTTTATTGAGTTTGCTGTAAGTAAAGGCATAAAGCCCGGCAATAACATTGAAAAATCAAAAAGCATTATTAGCCAACAGCTAAAAGCTTATATCGGCAGAAATATTTGGGGTAATGAGGCGTTTTTCCCGGTCTTAAACCAGGATGATGCTGTATTGGAAAAAGCAATGGAGATGATAAGCCAAGAAAAATACAAGAGTGTTCTTACTTTAAATCCTGATAAGAAATAACTATAAGCCTAAGTCATCAGATATTTCTTTCATAGCTTCTAAGCTTATAACAGCAAAGTCTGTGATCGGGATGCCAAGCTTTTCACATTCCATAATGTTTTCTCTTTTAACTGAAGCGGCAAATGCCTTTTCTTTCATTCGCTTTACTATAGACTTTGGCTTTACTGACGCCAGTTTTTTATCAGGATATACTAATGCTGTAGCTACTATAAGCCCGGTTATCGTTTCACCCGCTGCCAAAGCATAATGAAGCTTTTTTGTCCTTTCTTTATTGTGAGCAGCATCTTCATTATGAAGCATAACAGCCTCGATAATTTCTTCATCAATATTATTATCTCTCAGAATTTTGACAGACTCCATTCCATGCTTCACGGGATCTGCATTAGTGGTTTCAACATCCAAATCATGAAGCAAACCTGCTAATCCCCATTTCTCCACATCTTCACCCAGGTGTTCAGCAATAGCTCTCATAACCGCCTCAGATGCAAGGCAATGCGATATCATTTTCGGGTTTTTTACGTAAGTTTTTAATAAATCTAATGCTTTATCTCTTTTCATTATTTTGTTTTTTTTTGCGAAGATAGAAATATTTCTTTTTAACAAACAACAAAATATTTGCTAATATTTTTCACACACCCCCATAATTTTACACAGCTTTATTAACAAAATGGTGTTTTTTTCAACACACCCCCTTGTTTTTTGTCATATTGTAAAATATTATACTACTTTTGCTTTCAGATAAACATTAAAAAAAACATTATGCCACAATTAAGATTTAGTGCTGTAGAAGAAGCTTTCAGCCGCCCTACAGTGCAATTTGAGATTCCCAAAGAAAAGATTTCGGAAATATTTGGAATAAATGTATTCGACAGAAAAAAGATGCAGCAATACTTATCAAAAGATGCTTATGAAAGCGTAATAAATGCTATAGATAAAGGCAGCAGGATAGAGCGCAAAGTTGCATCGCAAATTGCAGCAGGCATGAAGGCCTGGGCTATTGACAGGGGTGCTACTCATTATACCCACTGGTTTCATCCATTAAATGGATCAACTGCCCAAAAGCATGATGCTTTTTTTACTACCGGTGCCGAAAACCAGGCATTCGAAACATTCAGCGGCGATCTTCTTGTGCAGCAAGAACCTGATGCATCAAGCTTCCCCAGCGGTGGCATCAGAAACACATTTGAAGCACGCGGATATACTGCATGGGACCCTTCATCACCGGCTTTTGTGCTTGAACAAACGCTTTGTATCCCAACAATTTTTGTTTCTTATACCGGAGAAGCTCTTGACTTTAAAACTCCTCACCTTAAGTCTCTGATGGCGCTTGATAAAGCAGCAACTGAAGTATGTAAGTATTTTGATAAAGATGTTAAAAAGGTTGTTTCAAACCTGGGATGGGAACAGGAATACTTTCTTGTTGACGAAGCCTTACATAAAGCCAGGCCTGATCTTGCACTTACAGGGAGAACTATCATGGGCCATGCCGCCGCCAAAGACCAGCAACTTGCCGATCACTACTTTGGTGCCATCCCTGATAGAGTTGAAAGATTTATGAAGCATTTTGAAATAGAATGCTATAAACTCGGTATCCCGGTTAAAACCAGGCATAATGAAGTTGCACCAAACCAATTTGAATGTGCACCCATCTTTGAAGAAGCAAACCTTGCTGCCGACCACAACCAACTTATTATGTCGGTAATGGATAAAATTGCACGCAAACATAAATTCAGGGTGCTGTTTCATGAAAAACCCTTTAAAGATGTAAATGGCTCAGGAAAACACTGCAATTGGTCATTAATGACAGATACCGGTGTTAACTTGTTTTCGCCAGGCGGAACCCCAAAAAACAACCTGCAGTTTTTAACTTTTTTACTTAACACACTGAATGCTGTAAACAAACATGCTGCACTTTTACTGGGAAGTATTGCCAGTGAAGCCAATTCACACAGGCTGGGAGCAAATGAAGCCCCACCGGGGATTATGTCGGTTTTTATCGGCAAAACACTAAGCAAAGTGCTTGATGAACTCCAGGAAAAAGTTCATGACAAGAAAATGACACCTGACGAAAAATCTGAGCTTAAGCTTGAAGTCGTCGGGAAGATTCCTGAAATTTTACTCGACAATACCGACAGAAACAGAACATCTCCTTTTGCTTTTACAGGAAACAGGTTTGAATTCAGGGCTGTTGGCTCATCTGCAAACTGTGCCTCGCCAATGACTGTACTGAACGCTGCTATGGCACAACAATTAACAAAGTTTAAATCTGATGTTGACAAATTAATTGAAAAAGGCATAAAAAAAGATGAAGCAATCTTTCAGTGTATCAGAAAACTCATTATTGCTTCTAAAAACATCAGGTTTGAAGGAAACGGCTATAGTAAAGAATGGGTTATTGAAGCTGAAAAGAGAAAACTGCCAAATATTTCAGAAGCAACCACTGCTTTTAAAACTTTTATTAGCCCATCGGCAAAAAAACTAATGAATGAGTTTTATGTGTTTTCTGACAGAGAATTACAGGCACGCTTTGAAATTAAAAACGAAATCTTTATAAAAAAGGTTCAAATTGAATCCAGGGTTCTGGCTGACCTTGCAATTAATCATATTGTACCAACAGTCCTGGCTTACCAAAATGTCCTTATCAATAATGTAAAAGGTATAAAAGACCTATTTGCTGATGAAAGGGAGTTTGATGCTTTGGCAAAGCCTCAATTACAAACAATCAAGAAAATATCTGTACACCTGAAAAATATACGTGAGAAAGTTAAGGAAATGGTTGAAAAACGTAAAGAAGCCAACAAAATCCAAGAAGCTGACAAGAAGGCAAAAGCATACTCCTTTTCTGTAAAGCCATATCTTGAAGAAATACGCTATCATATTGATAAGCTTGAGCTAATTGTTGACAACCAAATGTGGCCATTGCCAAAGTACCGCGAACTGCTGTTTATCAGGTAAGCTGATGGTAATATAATAGTAAACAACACGCATTTTCGAAAGGTTTTTTTGATTGCGATAATTCCTTTTTTATCACTTATTTAACCTCATAATGACGGGCTAAAAGTACCTGTAGCGATATATAAACTTGCTTACAGTCCTTGTTATATTCAGGAAGCAACAAACTATTAACATTTCAAAAATTCTGTCTTACAAACTTCTAAATTTTACTAATCATCATAAAATAAGTAACTTTGCATACTTCTTAAAATCACTATATTTTTTCAAAAAAGGGATAATTATAATATGATTGATTTTGAAAATGCATTAGAACTTGTATTAAAAGATGTTCGGGAAATGGGAACCGAACAGGTAGATCTCAACAACTCCCTGAACAGGGTTTTAGCAGAGGATGTGCATTCCGATATTGACATGCCGCCATTTAACAAAGCGGCTGTTGATGGCTATGCCTGCCGCATGGAAGATATTAACAATGAATTGGAGGTGCTGGAGCTGGTAGCAGCAGGCGAGGTGCCGTCAAAAAAA
>PWND01000153.1 GCA_003557965.1 Bacteroidales bacterium
CAAAAAAGTTTTTCTTAGGAGCAAGAAAGTGGGTTCTTAATGAGAAAATATTCGGGTCCTGTGGGTTTAAATATACAGGATCATTTTTTTGCACTAATCTGTTATCAAGCCTTACTATTGCTAATGGTGCATACCTGTTTTTGGCAAAGTCAGCTAAGTAATCATTATGATAATCATTACGTAGTTGTCGGTATTCTTTTCTTTTTTCCGGCGTGCTGACCATTTTGCTGATTCTGCTGTCAATTATATCATTTATATTGTTGAAGTTTTCGCGATAAAAATCCTGAAGTTTATTTAAATACTCATTTAAACTTCTATAAACCTCCATGCTAAACTTATCAGGATATAATTTATCCATTTTCTCAAACCTGAGGTTATGTTTATTAGCGAACTCAGAATTCTCTTCTCTATATATTTCATTTCTAAGCAACTCAAGGTCGTCTTCTGAAATATATGGTTTATTATCATTCAGTTTTCTAAACCTGTAACTTTCTATATAGCTTCGAAGCTCTGGTATGTAATATACATTTTTAAAGTTGCAAATACTTTCAACCCTCCTTAAATCATAAAACTTACTGTAGTATTTGTTTTCTTTGTATTGATGCACTACAAGGCCTTCAAAAGCCCATCGTGAAGGCATTATTTCAGCAATAACCGGTACTTTATCTCTTCCACCGCCAAGTGCCCTGTTAATTTTATCAAAGTTAAACATTGCCCCGGTTAAAACCATTTGCGGAATTATCAGGAATGGAATTAGTATATATATTGTTACAGCAGAGTTAAAGGCAGATGAAATATTTAAGCCAAGTACGTTAGCAAAAGCTGCTAATGAGAAAAATACAAGCCAGTATTCAAAATACATGCCTTTAATTTCAAATATAAAATTACCAACCAAAACAAATAAAAATGCCTGAATAGCTGATATTATAAATAGAATGCCTATTTTAGAAAACAGGTAACTGCTTCTGCTGAGATTGAGAAAAGTTTCCCGTTTTAGTATTTTTCTGTCTTTGTATATTTCTTCCGCACTAACAATTAGCCCCAGGAACAGTGCAACAATTGTACACATGAATATGTACGGCATAAGGTTTTCATTTTCCCGGAAAATATAAACATTTGATGTAGGGTCATCAATATATTTAATTACAAAAGCAAGCAGGAACCCTAATATTGGTGCTTCAAGAAAATTCAGTACCAGGTATTGTGTGTTAGCTAACTTTGAAAACAGGTCTCTTGTAAAGAATATTCGAAACTGGTTTATCCAGTTTGGTTTTTTAAATGCTTCAGGAAGCTTATCGTAATTTTCATCTTTACTTATTCTCTTATGCCTTTGCCTGTATTGGTCATTCCATTCATTAGGCATTACTTTTCGGTTTGCAGTAGGCCTACCGTATTCATCAACTATCCTTGATTCAATAATTGAGAATATTGTTTCAGGGTTAACATTACCACAGCTTGGGCATTCACCAATATCGCTGTTAATCTGGTTGTCAAGGGTTTTAAAGTAAATAACAGCTTCAACCGGATTCCCGTAATAAATTTGATAACCACCTTCATCTAAGATAACTACATTATCAAACATTTTGTAAATTTCTGATGAAGGCTGATGAATAACAACGAATATTAGTTTACCTCTCACAGCCAACTCTCTAAGCAGCTCCATGACATTTTCTGAGTCACGAGATGATAATCCGGAAGTTGGTTCATCAACAAACAACACTGAGGGTTCTCTGATTAACTCCAGCCCGATATTTAGCCTTTTTCGCTGGCCGCCACTGATTTTTTTGTTTAATGGGTTCCCAACTTTAAGGTCTTTAATATGAAAAAGCCCTAAGCTTGTTAAAACTTTTATTACTTTTTCATCAACTTCTTCTTTAGTTAAATCTCTGTAAACTAATTTTGTGCTGAAGTAAAGGTTTTCATAAACAGTTAATTCCTCAATAAGCAAATCATCCTGTGGGATATAGCCAATAATGCCTTTTATTTTTTCTTTATCTTCATGCAGGTCAATTCCATTAAGAATAACTTTACCTTTTGTAGGATCGTTAATGCCTGATAATACGTTAAGCAGTGTTGTTTTTCCTGCACCACTGCTACCCATTATAGCAATCATTTTCCCTGATTGTTCTTGCAGGTGTATATCCCTGATTCCTATATAACCATTAGGGAATTGTAGTGTCACATCATCAGCACGTAAAACAACGTTTATAGCGTCAGAATCTGATAAAAATGTAGCTGCTACATCAGTATAAAAAATTGGTTTGCCCTTTGGCTGCTTGATAACACTACCATTGGCAAAAAGGTAAATTCTAGTATTTATTATTGGTAAGCCATTTAGCAGCAGTTCGCTGCTTCCGGTATATCTTAAAAAATATAATTCAACCGAAGGTACTCTCAGAATGATTATTCTGCCTTCTAATTGTGGTGAATTAATATAGTTAGAAACCTTGTCATTGTTTTCATCATGGTCTATTGCACCGATAATGAGCATGTCGGAGTGTGAGAAGTCAGCATCTGCTTTGTTCAGTACAAAAGCTTCAATTGCTTGATATTCTTCCCGGCTAATATTAAATACCTCTGCTGCTGTATCAATAATTGCCATTCTTTGAGGCGTGAATTTTTGGTCAGAATTCACAAGTTCAAATAGCCTTACCAATACAACAACTTTCTGTTTTTGAGTAAGAGTTTTATTTATTTTTTTTGCAATACCTAAAGTTTTAACAGAGTCTCTAACAGAAGTTAACTTTGGCTTGCTTTTTTTAGGTTTAGAGTCATCGTCAAGGCTTTTATCAAGGCCTATAAAATTATCAAACAGGGTAAGATATTCTTTTACAGAGCTTTCATTTAGCTGTTGCTTTAAGAAAGTATGAACGTACTCTCTTTCATTAACAGATAAGCCCTCATCTTGTTTTGCAATAATTGCAAACAACTGCATCAAAGCTTTTAATATCTCTTCACTCATTTAAGTAATCCCTGTTAGTTCATAATGACTTTAGTTTTAACCTTCTTAATAGCTAAACATTTCAAATGGGATATCTACTATTTCTGAGTATTCTTCTCCTGCTTCTTCCATATCCTCATCATCTTCTTGATAATACCATTGAATGACAATTTCATGTCCTTCATTCATAATATCTTCAAACTTAAGAAGAATATCAAGTAATACTTTGGATGATGCAGTATTAAAATACTCAAGCCTAAAAATAACATTTGTTTTAGGGTTAGGCTTTTTGGCATACTCTTCAATCCATTGTATTACTGGGGCATAAAAAGTTACAACATCCTCCGGTAATGATCTCCCTGAAAACTCGATTATATTGTTTTCTGCGTCTAATATTACATTAGGAGTATCGTCAGAGCCTTTAATTTTAATTACGTCCATGATATAATTGTTTTATTAATGATTATTCAACTTTTCTGGAAATTTTTGTTCTTAATAGGAAAAAAGCTACACTATCATCAACATCATGAAAATGATATTCTAGTTTTTCTCCTGTTTTTCTTGCTATATCTATTAGCCCTAGTCCTGCACCACCTTTATCAGACAATGAACCTTCCCGCATTTGCTTTTTGAAAAGTTCTTTAAGGCCACTTTTATCTAATTGATTTATCTTTTCTAAAAGAGATTTCAGTTCGGGAACTCTGCTTTTATCAACAGGATTTCCGGTAATAACATGATACTCTTCATTGTTGTCACCAAGCCTTCCAACTATGAATATACCATTACCGGAAGAATCTCCGATTCTATCTCGCAGCTCGTGTTCTTCGGAATGTTTGCTAAGGTTTTGAAGACACTCAACCATAACATGAAAAACCTTCTTTTTCATTGAAATATCTTCACTGTAGCTATCCATTTTGTTTTCAGCCAGGGATGTAAAAGCCTTGGTAATTTGATGTGTTATCTCTCCTTCATACACCAGGGTGAAATTATAATTAATCATTTCCTGGTGGAAAGTGTAGATAAGCTTCATATAATCCACATTTTCCATGTTTATTTTGTTTTTATCATTTAAATACTTTGCAGCATGTAAAAATATTTATTTTTATTGATTTATTAAAATCTAATTCCAATTAATAATACATCATCAATTGGTTTTCCGTCACCCAGCCACTCTTTATAGTCCTTTTTAAAAAGATTAAAAAACTGTGGCATAGGTATATCAATGTTTTCAATAATTTTTTCCCTGATTCTTTTAGGGAAATATTTTCTGCCTTCAGGACCGCCAAATTGGTCTGGCAGTCCATCAGAGAAGAAAAATATAGAATCATTGCTTTTTATTTTTATTACGTAATTTTCGAATGTTGGTTCGGGTTTACCAGCTTTAGGGATACCTCCAATTGCAGACCTGGTTCCTTTATATTCTGTGAGCTCCTTGTTTCGCACAAAGTAAAGAGGCCTGTGCGCTCCGGAGTACTCCATTTCCATTTTCTTCAAATTAATTTTACATAGCGCCACATCCATCCCATCTCTTGCACTTGCACCATCCTTATCCTGCCTTAATGTTGTTTGAACACCTTTGTGTAATTGGTTGAGTATTTCTCCGGGTGGCAAAACTTCAGGCTGGCTTAATATCTGGTTTAATAAAAAGTAACCAACCAAAGATAGCATAGCTCCCGGAACGCCATGCCCCGTGCAATCAATTGCAGCGATGTATAAATCGTCACCTTTCTCAAAAAACCAGGGGAAATCACCACTAACAATGTCTCTTGGAAGGTAAAGCATAAAAGAATCCGGGAAGTATTGCTTTATAAATTTTTGACTTGGAAGAATTGCGTTTTGAAGCCTGAATGCATAGTTAATACTATCAGTAATTTTTGTATTCTTTTCTTTTATTTCCTGCTCAATCTTTTTTAGCTCAGTGATATCATGAAGTATAAACAACACTGTTTCAAGGCGTTCATCTTCATTAAACTCAGGGATAGCATTAACGTTCATCGTTAATATATCCTCCCCGACATGGAAAATAACTTCTTTATGAACCTTATCTTTTGACTTTTTAACCAACTCAACTGTTTCATCAATAAATGTGGTTACTTCTTCCTTAAGCCCAATTTCATTCAGGTGCTTCTTGTGAAACTCTTCAGCTTTTATGCCTGTAAAGGCTTCTACAGCAGGATTAGCATAGAAAAACTGCCTATTTAAGTCAACTCGTAAAATAATATCAGGAGAGTTATCAGACAAAGTTTGCATTTGGCCTCTCATCCTTTGTTCTTTCTCGGCTCTTTTCCTTTCTGTTATATCACTTGTATTAAGGATAAGGCCATTTATTGCAGGGTCATCTATCAGGTTTCTGCCGGTTGTTTCAAGAAACATAATTGACCCATGCTTGTTAAGGTATGAGTATTGTATAACTTTTGACTGGCTGGGATCTGCCAGCAACTCTTCAAACATTTTGTTGATAGTTGTTTGCCCTTTTTTATTGATTCTATCAAAATCTTTTCCCGCAAACATATCCTCTTCTGAATAGCCGAGGATTTTCTTTACAGAAGGGCTCACATATTTAAGCTTTTGATTCTCGTCATAAATAGTAATAAGCTCGGAGGCATTCTCCAGTAGCGAATAAAGCCTTTTTTGGCTTTGATTTACTTCTTGTATTTTTTCTTCAAGGTGTGTGTTGGTTTTCTCAAGTTCTTCCTGGGTTAAACGCATTTCTTCAGCGTTTTGGCGAAGCTCCTCTTCATTTTCCTTGAGTTCCTGAGTCATGGTTTGTGACTCTTTAAGAAGTCTTTCTGTCTTTTCGGTGATTTTGAGGTTGTATATTGTTCTTGCTACAATTTCTGCTATTGACTTTACAAACTCAATTTCATGCTCTTTAAAATAATTAAGCGAAGCAAATTCAAAAGCTCCCTGAAGTTTTTCTTCCATTATTAATGGCACTACAAGCAGGCTTGTTGGCTTTTGTTCTCCTAATATACCGGAAGTTATTGAAACATATTCCTCAGGAATTTCAGTGCGATGTATTATGTCTTCCTCTATTGCTGCCTGGCCTACTAATCCTTCACCAACTTTTACTTCTCCTTTGAGAAACTTTTTCCGGTTGTAAGCATAAGAGGCAGAAACTTTTAAAAGCTTATCGTCTTCGTCGTAAATATAAAACAGGCCCTGAACAACATTGATGTATTTAATTAATGCTTCCAAAACTTCATAAGACAATACATTGATGTCATTATGCATTCGCAGG
>PWND01000164.1 GCA_003557965.1 Bacteroidales bacterium
AAGAATAGACTCTTTAAATGCAGAAGTGATCTACTTATATGGTGAAATGCATCTGCTTTTAGGAAGCCCTGAATTTCTTAAACATCTGGACAAACTTAAGGCTATAGATTCAAAAGAGTATTATCACGTACTAAAGCTTAAGCATGCACTTTTTATTGGCCTTGGCGAAGCTGATACTTTACTTAAGGAATACCTGGATAATTATCCTGAAAATCCGGAGATTAAATTCGCAAAATGGTTATCAGAGCTTGATAAAGGCCATTATGAGAAATGTAAATTAAATGCAAAAAAAATATCGGATTTAGCACTGTTTAAATATGCGCCATATCTCGGCTTATATGTTAGTGCGTGGGATCACGACTATAATGAGGTCCTGGCTTATATGGATACTATTGAAAATATTTTGGAAAGAACTTTTTGGGATTCGAAATACAGAGAAGTATTGCAAATGCTGCCGGAAATTAATATAATTGACAATGATAAGGGAATAGCGGAGCTTCCTTTTGCATGGTGTGGCTCTGGAATTGGATTTTATATGATTGATGAAAAGGGAGATTCATTAAAAATTGAACTTGACACCGGTACTGCTTATAATTTGATGACTGTGCACGATAAAACTATTGGTGAAAATATTTCCGGAACGGATGTCTTAGTGATAGAAAATGGCATATCCTACAATTATATGGAAAAGCCTGCAGACATGCATTATAAAAAGTCAAACTTTTCTGTTCCTGCCATGAATAATATAATTTTTGGATATTTTGAAAGTAACTTTTTTAAAGCCGATGGATGTACATCTCCTTTTGTTTTTGAGAACAGGGCTATACATATGGACCCAATCAACGAAAAGGTTTACTTGTTTGATCAGGAGAATATGGAAAGATACATTAATGAGAATAAAAATAATCTTGAAATTGTACCTTATGTTGTCAGAAATGGATGGATTTTTATACCTTGCAAAATAAATGGCACAGAAGTATTAATGCAGGTAGAAACTGGCTCCAGGGATGTTGTTTTTAATACGATTTCTATTGATGCACTCGGCCTTGAAAGCTATGCAGGTTTTATTGAGTGGAACGGACAGGACTTCCCTGTTGATAAAGTTGATTGTGTTCTGGAAATCGGAAATATTAAATATGAGGTAAAAGGAGGGTTGGTCTTTGATAATGCAATGGCAAACTGGTATTATGGAGTTGCTTCAGCAGGCGATATAGGCCCATTCTTTATGAATCAGTTTGTTTACACAATAGACCCGTTTAACCAGCAAATTATTTTTGAAATTTCTTAATTAGTTAAAACAGACATACAGCATGACTTGAATTAAAACCGGGAAAAAAATGAAAGAAAAAAAATGGTATGAAGCATTATTCGAAAACTACGGCCGGAAATATGATGACGAATGTTTCACAAAGGGAACAATTGGAGAATGTGATTTTATTGAGAAAGAACTGAATTTCAATAAAGAATTAAAAATTATTGATATTGGATGTGGTACCGGCCGTCACTCCATCGAGCTGGCGAAGAGAGGTTATTTAACTACCGGGATTGATTTGTCAGAATCGCTCCTCGAAAAAGCCAGGGAAAAGGCAAAGCATAGCAATGTCAATGTAGATTTTTTAAAGTGTGATGCCTGTAATTTACCATTTGAAAATCAGTTTGATGTAGCTATTATGATGTGTGAAGGTGCTTTCCCTTTAATGGAAACGGATGAAATGAATTACGAAATCCTTAAAAATGTTTCTCAGTCGTTAAAAGAAAAGTCAAAACTTATTTTCACAACTTTAAACGGGTTATTCCCCTTGTTTCACTCGATTAACGATTTTCACTCAGAAAATGTTAATGAAGACAATGCAACATACCACAGTAAATCTTTTGATTTAATGACATTCAGGGATTATAACATTACAAAAGTTGTGGATGACAACGGAGTAGAAAAAGAACTTGAATGTAACGAAAGATATTATGTGCCATGTGAGATAACGTGGTTACTGAAAACACTTGGATTTACAAAGATTGAAATTTTCGGAGCAAAAATGGGAGCTTTTTCCAGGGAAGATAAATTAAAAACCGAAGACTATGAAATGTTAGTAATTGCAGAAAGGTAAAAACATGTCAATAATATTAGAACCTATTGGAGTAATCCACACTCCCTTTAAGGCTAAGGATGGAATGCCAATTCAATCGGCCGGAGCTAAAGGGGTTAAAGGACATATAGTATTAAGAGAAGAACTAATACCCGGGTTAACAGATCTTGATGGTTTTTCTCATATTATAATGATTTATCATTTCCATAAATCAACAGGATTTGAATTGCTCACAACCCCTTTCCTTGACAATAAGCAGCATGGGGTTTTTGCTACAAGGGCACCGAGCAGGCCTAATCAGCTTGGGATATCAGTTGTTCGGTTGTTGAAAATTGAAAAAAACATCATTCATATTGAGAATGTTGACATGCTTGATGAAACGCCACTTTTGGATATTAAGCCATACATTCCAGATTTTGATGTTCACAACACAGAAAAAAATGGCTGGTTTGAGAATAATTCTGACAACCTGAATGAAACCAGGTCAGATAAAAGGTTTGAATAAATCTATTCCTCTTCTTCACCTTTTATTATTTCTCTTATGTCTGCTTTAAGTTTGTCTGATAAGTGCTCAGCTTTTACAAGGCTGTTGCTTTCAGAATAAATTCTTATTATTGGCTCAGTGTTGCTTTTTCTTAGGTGAACCCACTCACTGTCGAAAATGATTTTTATCCCGTCAGTTCTGTTGATTTCATACTTTTTGTACCTTTCAGCAATACTGTCCATAACTTCATCAATATTTAAATCTGAAGGCAACTCAATTTTATTTTTAGAAATATGATATTCCGGGAGTGTGTTTTTTAAAGCACTGCATGATTTGCCGGTTTTAGCTAAATATGTCAAAAATAAAGCTATTCCGGCCAAGGCATCACGGCCATAATGTAAATCAGGATATATAACACCTCCGTTTCCTTCGCCACCAATAACAGCATTCACCTCTTTCATCTTTTCTACAACGTTTACCTCTCCAACTGCTGAAGCGAAATACTGACAATTATGTTTCTCAGTTATGTCTTTTAATGCTAAACTTGAACTAAGGTTGCTGACAGTACTGCCTGCTTTGTTTTGCAGTATATAATCAGCTACAGCTACTAACGTATATTCTTCTCCAAATGCTTCACCATCCTCACTGATAATTGCCAGCCTGTCAACATCAGGGTCAACAGCAAAGCCTAAATGGGCTTTGTTTCTGACTACCTCCGACGACAACTCCGTTAGATATTCCGGCAGTGGCTCAGGATTATGCGGGAAAATACCGTTTGGTTCACAATATAGCTCAACAACTTTTTTTACTCCTATTGCTTTTAAAACTTCCGGAAGGGCTATGCCTCCCACTGAATTTACACAATCAATAACGATTGTAAATCCTGCCTGCTCAATTAAATCAGTATCTACCAATGGAAGGTCAATTATGCTCTGTATATGCGACTCTAGTAGTGATTCGTCAGTATCATATTTGCCAAGCTTATCAACAGGAGAAAACGTAAAATCACCTTCATCACTCAACCTTAAAACTTCTTCTCCGTCTTCTTTGGAAAGAAACTCACCATTTTCGTTTAAGAGCTTTAATGCATTCCAGTTTTTAGGGTTATGGCTTGCGGTAATAATAATTCCACCATTAGCTGATAAATCTTTTACTGCCATCTCAATAGTTGGTGTAGTAGCCAGGCCGCCATCAACAACATCTATCCCTAAAGACATCAAACCTGACCAAATAATGCTGTTAACCAGTTCTCCGGAAACCCTGGCATCCCGCCCAATAATTACCTTCAAATTTTCACCCGGAAACCTCTTCTGTATAAAACTTCCATAAGCCAATGAAATATTTAATATGTCAACCGGACTTAGCGATTCTCCAGCCTTTCCACCAATTGTTCCCCTTATCCCTGATATTGATTTTATTAATGTCATAAGCTCTTATTTTTTAATCTGCAAATATAATTGTTAGATTTATAATTTATTTACAAATTATACGTAATTACAATGATTTTATTAACATATAATGTTGTAATATTGTAATTGGTTAATTAATCATTATTAAACTTATTATTGTATGCCCAAAATACATACATGTTGGTTCTTTTAATATTATTTGACAAAAAATTTCATAGTAAATCGCTAATTTTGATGAAGTTTTTCTAATCTCTTTTTTTTATATACAAAGTGAAACTTAACAACACCATCACCCTAAGAAATGTTTTTATAATAATTGTGCTTGCATTTATTACATCTTGCAGCTCAGCCCGCAGGCTTGGTGATGATGAGTACTTACTTTTAAAAAATGATATTAACTTAGAAGAAACTTCAGTAAAGCAATCCCACTTAAACAGGTATATCAGGCAAACTCCTAACAGAACAATGCTTGGCTTTTACAGGTTTCACTTAAGAGCATACTTACTTGCAGATATTGGAAGAGAAAACAGGTTTAAAGAATGGGTAAAAAACACTATTGGAGAACCCCCGGTTATTTACAACCAGGCATATACTCATAATACCAAGAGGCAGTTTGAGCTATATATGCATAGTAAAGGATATTTTAATGCTGAAGTATGGCATGAAGAAAGGATCAGAAGAAATAAAATAAGAGTAGATTATTATGTTAAAGGAAATGAGCCATATCAATTAAATAATATTGAATATACTATAAACGATCCTCAGCTTTCCGGTTATATTTATAAAGATACATTAAACAGCCTGATACAAAAAGGAAATAACTATGATGCTGATGTTTTTCAAAGTGAAAGAGGAAGGGTTTCCAGGATGCTCAGAGATAATGGCTTCTTTGAATTTAACAGGGATTATATATCTTTTTTAGTTGATACAACAAATGCAGTGAATAAAGCTGATGTAAACATTGTGGTTAACAATCCGGTTTCACAGCACCCCGAGAAGCGTGACTCCATTATAGAAAGAAGGCACAAAAAGTTTTACATAAGTGAAGTATATGTTATTCCTGAGTACAGCCCTTTACGCCCTTCAATACCCTATTCGGATACTACTCACTATTTATGGAATGACAGTTTGAAATTCAGTTTTTTGCATGATAAGCCATTAAGAATAAAACCGGAGATTATTGCACAGCATATTGCTTTTAGGCCGGGGGATACCTACAGGATAAGCAATGTTGAAAATTCTTATACATACCTGGGAGGTTTAAGGAGTTTCAGGTTTGTGAATATAAACTTTCGTAATACTGAAAATCCAACTTCCGGCATTTATCCTACTGATACAACCGGGCTATTGTCTGCACGTGTTCAGCTTTCGAGGTCACCTGCTATAGCTTATTCACTGGAAGCAGAAGGGTTAAATACTGCAGGAAACTTAGGTATGGGGGCAAACATATTACTTCAGCACAGAAATGCTTTTAGAGGTGCAGAGGTTTTCAACCTTCGACTCAGGGGGGCACTTGAAACATCCGGAGAATTTTATGCTGAAAGGGTTTTTGAAAGCTTACCTTTTAATACTTTTGAAACAGGTGCAGAAGTTAGTATTGACTTCCCAAAACTTATTCTGCCAATTGCTGAAGCAAGGCTTTCACAAAGGGCAAGGCCCAGAAGCTCAATAACGACAGGTTTTAACTACAGGCAAAGGCCTGACTATACCAGGTATGTTATTAATGTTAATTACGGGTTTGAATGGAGTGAAACCGGGGAAAAGAGACATTATGTAACGCCTATTGAAATCAGCACAATTAGAATTTTTAATGATTCAATACTTCGGGAAAATATTCCCGACGCTAATCCATTAATATTAAGCAGGTTTAGAAATCATTTAACAGCCGGGCTCAGATATACTTATGAGTATAACACACAGGTTAGAGGAAGAAATGTTGACTTTACTTACCTTAGAACGAATTTTGAAACCTCTGGAAATTTATTGTGGTTTGCATCAGAAATCATTGGGTTACCTCGCGATGATGATGGGTCTTACAGGATTTTTAATATCCCGTTTGCGCAATATATTAAAGGTGATGTGGATTACAGGTACTATAACTTTATAGATGAAAGCAGCTCACTGGTTTATAGAATAATGGCCGGAGTTGGTGTGCCTTTTGGCAACACCAATGTATTACCTTTTGTAAAAAGTTACTAT
>PWND01000017.1 GCA_003557965.1 Bacteroidales bacterium
AAAAAACTAATGCTTTCTTCATTTAATGAAAGAAGGTCAAAGCAATATGCCGCTTCATACATTGCAACATAATTATTCGGATTGTACTCAAGTGCTTTTCTAAGATATTCAATAGTTTTATTATAGTTTCCCAGGTTTTCGTACTCAAAAGCAATACTGCAACATATATAATCTGGGTCATCAACAACGTCCAGAACCTTGGTGTACTCTTCAATGGCTTTTTCATACTTTTCAAGTTGTGAAAAAATGGCACCCTTCGTAAGGCAAAGCTCAACATTGTCAGGCTCTGATCTTTCAAGCTCTGCTATAACATTTAAAGCACCCTTTTCATCATTTGAAGAGGCCAAAAGCTTTGCAACTTTTAGCTTTAATTCAGCAGAGGCAGGATGAAGGTTGATGGCAAGTTCTGCAGCATACATTGCCTTATCAATCATATTTGAGAAAAGGTAATATTCAATAATTTGCTCAAAGTCTTCAACATCGAAATAAACCCCGCAATTCTCGCTCAGCTTCTTCTCATATACCGTAACCTGCTGTGGTTTATCTATGAAAAACTCAAAATCTTTATCCATAAACAATTTATTTGCAAAATCTAATATAACAACGCATTGTGGTTATTTATTATTTTAACTGTCTGGTTTACTAAAGCCCAATACAATATATCAAAAATCTACTCAATGAATTAATAAAAACAGTTTGCAAAAGTATAGAAAAAAACACAAAGTAACGTTTATATTATATTTGTTAATCTCTTGTAAAATTATTAATAAGGCCTAAACAGTAAAGGTTTAATATTCAGGCGTTTTAGATGCATTTGTGTGTGGTTTTATTTGCAAATAACTCAAAAAAGATTATATCACCACATACTTGATATAAAAGTAATAAAAAGTATTATTTTACATTTTATTAAGGAGGATATATTTTTCAACCAGTTATTAACAACAATTATGTTTAAACTCGCAAAACCATTAATGCTATATCATAAATAAATGATAATTTTGCAAAAAAATTAACAAATTATGTTTGAAAGTTTAACAGAAAGATTTGATAAGGCATTTAAGCTTCTGAAAGGCCAGGGGCATATTACAGAAATTAATGTAGCAGAAACATTAAAGGATATCCGTAGGGCGTTACTGGATGCTGATGTTAGCTATAAGATTGCAAAGAATTTCACAGAAACTGTAAAAGAGAAGGCTTTAGGCAGGGACGTTCTAACGGCTGTTTCTCCGGGGCAATTGATGGTTAAGATTGTTAATGAGGAGCTGGCAGAGCTAATGGGGACAGAGCACTCTGAAATTAACCTGAAAGGTAATCCCTCTGTTATTCTTATTGCAGGCCTTCAGGGTAGTGGTAAAACAACGTTTTCAGCCAAACTTGCTAAATACTTGCAAGGAAAGAAAAGCAAGAAAGTATTACTGACAGCTTGTGATGTTTATCGGCCGGCAGCTATAGAACAGCTAAAGGTATTAGGTGAACAAATTGATACAGAGGTTTATTCTGACCTGGAATCCAAAGACCCTGTGTCAATTGCAAAAAAGGCTGTTGTACATGCAAAAAAGATGGGTCATCAGGTGGTAATTGTGGATACCGCAGGACGATTAGCTATTGATGAGCAGATGATGAAAGAAATTTCGGAGCTGAAAAAGTCTTTAAATCCTCATGAAATTCTTTTTGTTGTTGACTCAATGACTGGCCAGGATGCTGTTAATACAGCAAAAGCATTCAATGACAAACTTGATTATGATGGTGTTGTGTTAACCAAGTTAGACGGGGACACCAGGGGAGGAGCTGCTCTTACAATAAGGGCTGTTGTTGACAAGCCAATAAAATTTGTCGGTATTGGAGAAAAAGTTGATGCTATTGATGTGTTTCACCCAAAAAGAATGGCTGACAGAATTCTTGGCATGGGAGATATCGTTTCTCTTGTTGAGAAAGCACAGGAACAGTATGACGCCGAAGAAGCCAGGAAACTTCAAAAGAAAATAGCTAAGAACCAGTTTAGTTTTGATGATTTTTTGGCACAGCTTCAGCAAATTAAAAAAATGGGGAATGTAAAAGACCTGGTTGGTATGATCCCCGGAATGGGGAAAGCCATGAAGAATATGGATGTTGATGATGATGCATTTAAGGGCATTGAGGCAATAATACAATCCATGACGCCTTATGAACGAGCAAATCCGACGGTATTGAACGGCAGCAGAAGAAAAAGGATCGCAGCAGGCAGTGGTACCTCAATACAGGAAGTTAATAAGCTTATTAAGCAATTTGATGATACAAGGAAAATGATGAAGATGATGTCAGGCGGCGGCGGAAAAATGAAAAATATGATGAAAGCAATGTCGGGAATGAAAAAATAAAAACAGTATCATATTAAAAAAAACAACATATTATTTATGGAATTAATTGATGGAAAAAAAATTTCTGCTGAAATAAAAGAAGAAATTACAAAAGAAGTTAAAGCTATTAAAGATAACGATGGCAAAGTACCTCACCTTGCAGCAGTTCTTGTTGGTAATGACCAGGCAAGTGAAACGTATGTTGCCGGAAAAGAAAAAGCATGTAAGAAAGTTGGCTTTTCCTCCTCTGTATATAAAATGGATGAAGATACAACGGAAGAGCAATTGCTCGAAACAGTTGAGTTTTTAAATAATGACCCGGAGATTGATGGTTTTATTGTTCAACTGCCTTTGCCCGGACATATTGATGAAAATAAAATCATTGAAGCAATTAACCCGGAGAAAGATGTGGATGGGTTTCACCCTGTTAATTTGGGAAGAATGGTTATAGGCCTTCCTGCATATATTTCAGCAACTCCCAACGGAATTATGGAACTTATAAAGCGGTCAGGTATTGAAACAAAAGGTAAAAACTGTGTTGTTCTTGGCAGAAGTAATATTGTTGGACGGCCTGTAAGTATATTGATGTCGTTAAATAATGATAATGCAAATGCAACTGTTACCGTTTGTCATAGCAGGACAAAAAATATTAAAGAAATTACATCATCAGCAGATATACTGATTGTGGCTATTGGAAAGCCTGAATTTGTTACTGCTGATATGGTTAAAGATGGTGCGGTTGTTATTGATGTAGGAATTCATAGAGTTAAATCGGATAAAACGAAATCGGGTTATAAACTGATTGGTGATGTTAAGTTCGATGAGGTTTCAAAAAAAGCTTCTAAGATTACTCCTGTGCCTGGTGGAGTTGGGCCAATGACCATTGCTTCATTGCTAATAAACACCCTTAAAGCATCAAAGAAAGAAATATACGGATAGTTTGACTCAGTATAAATTAACAAACCTTAGTCCAGGGGAAAAAGAACAACTTGCAAAGGGCCTGTTGTTACCACTGATGGAAGAATTTTATTCTATCCAGGGGGAAGGGCATAACACAGGAGAAGCAGCTTATTTTTTTCGTATAGGCGGGTGTGATATCGCATGCAGATGGTGTGATGTTAAAGAAGCATGGAATGCTGAACTACATCCTCTATCGGAAACCGAAAAGCTCATTAACAACTGCATTAATAACACAGCAAAGGCCGTTGTGATTACAGGAGGTGAACCGTTGTTGTACAACCTTGATGTGTTATGTGCAGGATTAAAAAATGCCGGCATAAAAGTCTTTCTCGAAACCTCCGGTGCTTACCCGTTAACCGGGCAGTTCGACTGGATTTGTGTATCACCAAAACCCAATATGCCACCAAGAAAAGACTTGCTTTTAATGGCTGACGAGCTAAAAGTTGTTATTCAAAACCCTGAAGATTTTACCTGGGCAGAAAATAATGCTTTGCTTGTTAAGAAAAAATGCAAACTTTACCTTCAGCCTGAATGGAGCTGCTATAAAAACATTCTTCCCCAAATTGTTGATTATGTAAAGAGCAATCCTCACTGGAAAACTTCTTTGCAGGCTCACAAGTTTATGAATATTCCCTGACTTTCGCACGAAGCATAGCCGGTGAGAAAGTACGTGGATAAGTGAGAAATATCAGTACTCATCAAACATAGGTTTTTCTACTTTTCGAAATTGAAAATGATATAAAGTTCATTTTGCAAAAATCTTATTATTTTTTTTAGTATTATTGTAGTTAGTAAAACTACTGATTTAGAAAAATTTCATATCGTAAATAACTGCAATAAAAATTACCACATTATGAAAAGCTCTATCATTCTGTTTTTATTAATAGCTATATTTAATGCTGATGCTTATTGCCATAAGACAGATAGCTTAAGAAGTGAAATCAACAGGGCTTTTGCTGATACAACCAAAGCCAGGCTTTACATTGAATTAGGCAGGGAGATTAGCCCGGTATATCCTGATTCTGCTATATTTTACTTTGAGCATGCAAGGTCAATTATCCATGATGATAATCAGGAAAATTTGCTGTTAACTGCTAAAGCAAATATTAGTGAGGGGTTTATTTTATACAGAAGAAAGAATGACCACAAGAAAGCTTTAGAGTTATTTGACAGTACGCTGGTAGTTTTAAATGAACTGGAGAATTCTTTCAGGCCTTCCATTAGATATAAAGCTCTTGAATACAAAGTGAATTTATGGAACTATTATGGTGATTGCAACAGAATGGTAGGAGAGTACGACAAGGCTTTGTTTTATTATAAAAAGGCACTGGAACTTGCACAGAGCCTGAAAGACCCTAAAGACTTACTTGAAGAGTGCTATATGCATCTTGGAAATATATACAGATACCTTGGTAACCTTGATAAGGCAATGGAGTACAACATCCTTGCTATGTATTCTTATGAGAAAAAGGATGATAAAAGCAATCTGGCCGCAGTTTATAATAATATCGGAAATGTTTATCATGTACAAAGCAACTTCCCTGAAGCCATAAGATATTACCAAAAAGCACTGAACCTGTTTGAGGAAATGAATGACAAAATAAGGGCATCTAGTGCATATTACAATATCGGTGTTGTTCACTACTTCATGAAAAATTATGATAATGCTCTTGACTACACAAGCAAGTCAATGGAAATTAGGGAGGAGATTGGTGATAAAAAGGGAATTTCAAACGCATTAATGTTAATGGGCGTTATTCACCAGGAAAATGATAATATAAACCAGGCAGTGGATAATTACGAGAAAGCCCTGCAGATTGCTGTTGAGTTAAATGATATGTCAGGCATTGGACACGGATACATGAGGCTTGGGAATATATATAAGATCCTGGAAAATTATGATACCGCAATAAACTACTATGAAAATGCTTTTGATATTTTTGAAAGAACACGCAACTTCAACGGCCTTGTTAGTATAAAAAATGAAATTGCCGATATTTATTATTTAAAAGGCGATTATTCTGCTGCAACTGAATATGCATATTCATCCTTTGAACTTTCTGAAAAGATTGGTGCACTTGCACCGCAGCTAAAGGCAGCCAGAATTCTTATGATGACATATAAAAAGCTTGAGGAATTTGAAACGGCACTTGATTACTCATTTATGACATATAGCTTAAGAGATAGTATTTTTAATGAAGAAAAGTCGAAAGAAGCAGCTGAGCTTGAGGCTAAATACCAGACTGAAAAGAAGCAGCTTGAAATAGAAAATCTTAGAAAAGAAAAGGCCCTAAGTGATGCTGAAATTGCCAGGCAAAAAGAAGTTGCAAAAAGAAGAGAGGAAGAGGCTTTAAGGCAAAGAGTGATTACTTACTCATTACTGGCCGGCTTGCTTATTGTATTAGGTTTTTCATATTTACTTTACAGGCAGTATAAGCATAAAAAGGAAGCAAATATTCTTTTGGCTGAACAAAACATTGAAATTAACCAGAAAAATGAAGAAATCAGGACTCAGCGGGATGAGATTACAACACAAAGGGACTTTGCAATCAGGCAAAAAGATCTTATTGAGGCAAGCCACCAAAGAATTACTGACAGTATTAATTATGCTAAACTAATTCAATCTGCGCTACTGCCTGCTGAAGATAAGCTGAAAAAATACTTTCCAAACCACTTTGTTTACTACAAACCAAGAGATATTGTAAGTGGTGACTTTTTTTGGGTAAAAAATGTCAAACACTATACTGTAATTATTGCTGCTGATTGTACCGGGCATGGTGTGCCGGGTGCTTTTATGAGTGTTTTGGGTATTGCATTCTTAAATGAAATAATAAGAAGGGATGAAATAATCAAAGCTTCAGATATTTTGGAAA
>PWND01000201.1 GCA_003557965.1 Bacteroidales bacterium
TCAATAAAAATTGGCTTCGCTTTTTCGGCAGCATGCTCTGCCGCACGGTTCAACTCCAGGACAAAGTCTTCAACCAACGACTCCATGCCTATACTTATCAGGTAATTTTTCGCCCTTGTTGCCTCTGAAGGAAAAGGAATTTTTATTATTTCGTGCAAATAATAACCGTTTAGGGCATTTGCTAAAGTAACTGAATTGTTTGTCCCTACTTTTAAAGCTTCTTTTAAACCCTCTGCAACCTCTTCCTCAGTTAGCCCAAGGTCTATATCCAGCTCGTCACAAGATGTGGTTAGTGAGCCTGCAAGGAAACTTAGTATGAATGAAAAAAGAATAATTTTTGCTCTCATGTTTATAAAAATTGAATCATATTTTACCATTACCAAAAATACAAATAATATTTGATTTTATGGTTGTTTTTACATTATTTGAAAATGATTTAATTAAACTTCTGCCCACTCCGAAAAGTCTTTTTACCCCTAAATCCCCTAAAGGAGATTTGTAAAACAATAGTGCAATTTACGAAGATTCTTAAGCTGATCTTGTTTAAACAGCCTTGTATTTCTAAAACACAAATGTAAATATCTACATATGTAAACAAAAACTTAATTGTTTTGTTAATTGTAAGGTATATCGAGTTATATTTGCAATTTCTTATCGTAAATTTTTTAATAACATAAAGAATAAATTCAAGAATGGGGAAAAAAATTATAACAGGTATATTGGTATTTGCAGCAATATATATTCTATTATTGATATGGCCTGCCAAGGAAAGTGAGCAGGTTGAAGAAGCCGGGAGTTATGATATTAATCTGGATTTATCCGAAATGCCGGTTGAGTTGAATAGCAGGAATTTTGCTTTAGCAATTGATACCGGTTTAGTATTGGTTGATTTTTGGGCTGAATGGTGTCGTCCGTGTCATATACAGAAGCCAATAATTGAAGACTTATCTACTGAGGTAAGTGATTGGGCAATAGTTGCGAAAGTAAATATTGACAACTATCCGGATATAGCGCAAAGGTATGGAGTTAGGAGCATCCCGGCATTGTTAATTTTTAATAATGGGAAGCTTGTAAACAGGTTTTCCGGTATTCAGCAGAAAGATATTCTTATTGCTGCTTTAGAAGAATTCAAATAATTACAAACAATAAAAATTTAAATAAAATGGTTACTTATTTAACAAAAGAAACATTCAAAGAAAAAGTTTTTGATTTTGAAAAAAACAAGGAGTGGAAATTTGCGGGTGACAAGCCTGCAATAATAGATTTTTACGCAGATTGGTGTGGCCCTTGCAAGATGCTGTCACCAATATTGGATGAACTCAGCAAAGAGTATGATGGCAAGGTTGATATTTTCAAAGTTGATACTGAAAAAGAACAGGAACTCGCTCATGTTTTCGGGATCCGGAGCATTCCTTCGATCTTATTTGTTCCTCAGGCAGGGGAGCCGCAAATGGCTGCAGGTGCATTGCCCAAAGAGTCATTAAAAAAGGCTATTGAAGATGTTTTGGGTGTTAAGTAATGTTTAAGTAAAAACAGATTAATTCATATTTTTATGGAAAACAAAACAGAAGAAAAAGCAAAGCCCGGGAAAAAAAAGCTTTCCCGGGTTGTTTTGGATAAAAAGCCATATTATATAATAGTTGCGTTATTCGTATTTGCAGGAATGGGCCTTGGATACTTGTATTATTCGCAGATTGCATGTACAACTGGAGCTTGTAGTTTGCAATCCAGCCCTTACTTCAGCATATTGTGGGGAGGCCTGCTGGGCTACTTAATACCGGATTTATTTGTAAAAAAGAAAGCTGCATCATGAACTACTTTGGTGCTCTAAATATCAGGTAAGCACCAATTGCAGCGAAAACAAAGTTTGGCAACCATAAAGACAGCCATGCCGGCATATTACCATTTGTGGCAAACGTAGTTGTAATCTGCATAAATAAAATAAAGGAAAAGCTCATAGCAATACCGGCGCCCAGATGCAAGCCGGTTCCGCCTTTAACTTTTCTTGACGAAAGTGCAAAACCAATAATAGTAAGTACTAAAGTTGAAAAAGGGAATGCTATTCGTCTGTGTTTTTCTACAAGATAGAATTTTATATTATCTGAGCCTTTTATTCTTTCTCTTTCAATAAAATCATTCAAAGCTCTGAAATTCATTGTTTCCATATCGCTTATGCTATGCATAAAGTCAGAAGGGCGAAAATCAAGCACGGTATCAAGCCTTCTGCCGGAATAAAGCTTTTCTTTCAGTCCGTTAATTTCCCTGATATTATAGTTGTTAAGCCCCCATTTTTCTTCTTCCTCGTACCACCTTGCTGTTTCTGCATGCATTTTATATATAAGATCACCATCATGCTTTTTTTCTAATGAAAAGTTATATCCTGTATTATTTCTTTCATTATAAGATTCGAGATAAATAAATGTCCCTGGTTGTATTTGTAAATGAATGTTTCTTTCTCTGAAACGTATGGTGCGTCTTATATATTCGGCTTCAAAATCGAGCCTTCTTGCATTAGCATCAGGTATCAAAAAGTTAGATAAATATATTGATAAGAAAGAAAGGAATATTGCAGATATTATGTAAGGTACAAGCATTCTTTTAAAGCTTATGCCATTACTTAAAATAGCTATTATCTCAGTATTGAAGGCCATCCTGCTTGTAAAAAAGATGACGGCAATAAATGTGAAAAGAGGGCTGAAAAGATTTATAAAATAAGGAATAAAGTTCAGGTAATAAACAAATAATATTTTTCTTAATGGTGCCTGGTTTTCAATAAAATCATCAATTCTTTCTGAAATGTCGAAAATGATTACAATTAAAATAATTAATGCAATTGCATAGAAGAAGGTTCCAAGGAATTTCCGAATTATGTATCTGTCTATAATTGTAAGCATTATGCTGTGAGTATAATTTTATGCAAAATTACTCAAATTACAATCTTTGTGAAACTTTTACTGTCATTTGATTTTTCCAGGATGCAAATACTCCTTCTTTGATTTTTTCTCTTGCTTGTTTTACAATCCATATATAAAAACTGAGATTATGTATTGTTGCAATAATGGCAGCCAACATTTCATTAGCAGAAAATAAATGCCTTAAATATGCTTTGGTGTACAAAGAATCAACAAAAGCTTCTCCATATGGGTCAATCGGGGAGAAGTCATCTTGCCATTTTTTATTTTTGATATTAATGATGCCATCACATGTAAAAAGCATTCCGTTCCTGGCATTTCTTGTAGGCATAACGCAATCAAACATATCAATGCCGAGAGAAATACATTCAAGGATGTTTGCAGGTGTTCCTACACCCATAAGGTATCTTGGGCGTGTTTTTGGTAAAATATTGCAGCAAACGTCCGTCATTTCATACATAATTTCAGTTGGTTCACCAACTGATAATCCTCCAATAGCATTACCTTCCCTGTTTTGTGAACTTATAAATTCTGATGACTTTATTCGTAAATCTTTAAAAGTGCTTCCCTGTACAATGGGGAAAAGCGTTTGAGAGTAGCCATACAGATTGGCTGTATTGTCGAAATGCCGGCAGCAACGCTTAAGCCATTGATGTGTTAGCTCCATTGAGTTTTGTGCATAATCAAATTCACAGGGGTATGGTGTACACTCGTCAAATGCCATAATTATATCAGCTCCAATTATTCTTTGAGTATCCATAACATTTTCGGGGGTAAAAAAATGTCTGGAACCATCAATGTGTGATTGAAATTCAACACCATCCTGCTTAAGCTTTCTTCTGTGTGCAAGAGAATACACCTGGTATCCTCCACTATCAGTTAAAATAGGCCTGTCCCAGCTATTAAACTTATGAAGGCCACCCGCTTTTTTTATTATTTCAGTACCCGGCCTTAGGTAAAGGTGATAAGTATTTCCTAAAATTATTTCTGCATTTACTGCCTCTTTAAGGTCTTTATTGTGAATAGCTTTTACAGTGCCGGCAGTTCCCACAGGCATAAATACAGGTGTGTTAATTTCTCCGTGATCCGTTATTATTTTTCCGCATCTGCCTTGAGAATAACGGTCTTCTGATGATATCTTAAATTCCATTAAAACTTATAATTTTTTCAAAGATAGAATATAATCGCAAAGATTATGGTAATTTTGCAGTTTTAAAATTATATAGCTTTTTAGATATGTTGACTTGTTACACTTTAAGTTTTAGTTTTGAAACTATTGTTTTTGCACTGTTTGTACTGTTTGCCTTAATACAACTTTTTTACTTTTTATATTATTTTGCACGTTTTGCTTTTTATAAGCACGAAAAAACAGAACACAAAGATGGTCTTAATCCGGTATCGGTTGTTATATGTGCAAAAAATGAATTTGATAACCTTAAGGAAAATCTGCCGGTTATTCTTGAGCAAAAATATAAAGATTTTGAAGTTATTGTTGTTAATGACTTTTCTGACGATGATAGCGTACATTTGCTGAATAACCTTAAAGAAAAGTATTCACATCTGAAGGTTGTAACATTAAGAGAAAATGTTAATTTTTTCGCTGGCAAAAAGCTTGCTTTGGCTGTTGGAATAAAGTCAGCAAAAAATGACTTGGTGCTTCTTACGGATGCTGACTGTAAGCCATCAAGCCCATACTGGATACAAAATATGCAAAAGCATTTTGATAACGGTGCTGAAATTACTTTAGGCTATAGTGGCTATTACAAACGTCCGGGGCTGCTAAATGCTCTTATACGGTTTGATACTATTACAATAGCAATGCAGTATTTTTCATATGCACTTGCAGGAAATCCATACATGGGTGTTGGCCGGAACCTGGCTTACAAGAAGTCGCTTTTTATTAAAGCTAAAGGCTTTACATCCCACTATAAAGTTAGCTCCGGCGATGACGACTTATTTATAAATCAAACTGCAAATAAAGAAAATACCTGTATAGAAATTTCAGATGGCAGTTTTACATACTCAAAGCCCAAAGCAAAATTTTCAAGTTGGTTTTTTCAAAAGAAAAGACATCTTTCAACAGCAAAGTTTTATAAAGCCATTCATAAGCTCAGGCTGATGTTGTATTCAATAAGCCAGTTTTTATTTTTTGCCGCTTTTATTACATTAGTTGTTATATCTAAGGAAATATTATTGCTAATTTTGTCTTCAGGAATATTTTTATTAAGATGGATGCTTTTATTACTTTTGTATAATAAAGTAGAGCAAAAGCTCAAAGAATCAAAATTATTTTTATATTCGCCATTGTTTGAATTAGTATTTTTGTTCTTGAACCCTGTATTTCTTATTTCAAATTTGCTTTTTAAAAAGAATAAATGGAAATAAACGCAAACCTAACAGATAAAGCAAAAAGAGACCTTATTTTGGTAAAAGATGCTGTTGAAAATGGCAGCCAAAAAGCTTTTGCTGAACTCATGGGATTATACAGGGATACAATATATTTTATGCTTTTAAAAATGACTGGCCACCCGGAAGATGCTGAAGACCTTACCGTAGAAGCATTTGGGAAAGCGTTTAAAAATATTTCACAATATACACCCAACTATGCTTTTAGTACGTGGTTGTTCAAAATAGCCTCAAACAATTGCATAGACCACATGCGGAAAAAGAAGAAAAACGTTTTAATTCAAGATAATAACGAAGAAATTAACGACTCCACAAGTGTGAAAAATCTATCATCAGATACTTCTGACCCGGAAGAAAATATGATTAGGTCACAGAAGATTAAACTGATGAGAGAAGTAGTTGAAAAACTTAAGCCTCGATACAGATTACTTGTAGAACTTAGATATTTTAAGGAGTTTTCTTATGAAGAAATAAGTGAAGAACTTGATCTGCCATTAGGAACTGTTAAGGCCCAGCTTTATAGAGCAAGAGAGTTTCTTTTTAATATCCTTAAAAATTCACAGGAAAACATATAATATGCCATATTTTTAAATTATTGGCTAACCATTATATCTGATTTTTTAACTATAAAAAATTATTAGATTATTTTACTAAACCCTATAAAGCGATGAGAAAAACAGTAAAGATTATTATAATTTCATTCCTGGTTATTATGGCAACCGGTAGTGAGGCGTTTTCTCAACTTCGTTTCTCGGCACACGACAAAGAAAAAGGGCTGGAAATAGATAAAAGATGGCGCAGAAGCAAACTTTTTAATAAACAAAGTGATGCAATTCTTGTTTTAAAAATAACCAATACTCTTGACCATGCTGTTGAAGCAAAAATCTCTATTGGTTTTTACAAAAAAGGAATTTTAGAGTATATCAGTGAGGAACAAACTATTTGTTTTGAACCCGGACAAACAAAAAGAGGTGGTAAGGATAATTTAAGATTTGTAGCAGAAGAGATCTCAATAGCAGATACTCGTGAAGAGGATTTTTTATGGGACTTTGCAAAGCTCGAAGTGATTAGAGTTGATAAATGTGATTAATTTTTTTGTTAAAAAACCGGCTGAAAAAATATTAAATTTGTTCTCATTTTATAAACAAAGATTATAACTGTAAAATAATAAAATGGCTTTAAAAGACTTTCAAAAAGCAATACTACAAGGCATACCGGATGATTTGCCGGCTCCTAAACCTTATGATACTGAACTAAATCATGCTCCAAAGAGGAAGGATATTCTTAGTAAAGAGGAAAAGCAACTTGCATTAAAAAATGCGTTAAGATATTTTCCCAGCAAGCATCACTCAATGCTGGCTCCTGAATTTGCTGATGAACTTGAAAAGTTTGGAAGAATTTATATGCATAGGTTTAGGCCGTCGTATAAAATCCATGCACGCAAGATAAATCAATTTCCGCATAAATCTAAGCAGGCTGCAGCGATTATGCTTATGCTGTCAAACAACCTTGATAAAGCTGTTGCTCAACACCCCCATGAGTTAATTACCTATGGTGGCAATGGTGCTGTATTTCAAAACTGGGCACAGTATCTTATCTGTATGAAGTATCTTGCAGAGATGACTGATGAGCAAACGCTTGTACTGTACAGCGGCCATCCTATGGGTTTGTTTCCTTCACACAGCGATGCACCAAGAGTTGTAGTCACAAATGGCATGATGATTCCAAACTATTCTAAGCCTGATGACTGGGAAAGGTTTAATGCGCTTGGTGTAACACAATATGGCCAGATGACTGCCGGTTCTTTTATGTATATCGGGCCACAGGGCATAGTTCATGGAACTACTATTACGGTTTTAAATGCAGCAAGAAGAATAGATCAAACATCTAACGACTTATCAGGTAAGGTGTTTGTTTCGAGTGGGCTGGGCGGTATGTCAGGAGCACAGCCAAAGGCTGCTGTAATTGCCGGAGGAATTGGTGTAGTTGCCGAAATTAATCCCAAAGTTACTGAACTCAGACACTCACAGAAATGGGTTGATGAAGTTTTTAATGACCTTGACACACTTATTGATCGTATTGAAGATGCGCGCTCCAAAAAGGAAGCTGTTTCTTTGGCATACCAGGGAAATATTGTTGACCTTTGGGAAAGGTTTGCTGAAAGAAATATTAAGGTTGAACTGGGTTCAGACCAAACAAGCCTTCATAACCCATACTCAGGTGGATATTACCCGGCAGGATTAAGCTTTGATGAAGCTAATGAAATGATTGCTGAAAATGCCGAAGAGTTTAAAAAGCATGTCCAGGAGTCATTAAAAAGGCATGTTATTGCAATAAACAAAATGACAGAACAGGGAATGTACTTCTGGGATTATGGAAATGCATTTTTGCTTGAAGCCGGCAGAGCAGGAGCGGACGTTTTTAAAGACGATGGAACTTATAAATATCAATCGTATGTGCAGGATATTATGGGCCCTATGTGCTTTGACTATGGGTTTGGGCCGTTTAGATGGGTATGTGCCTCTTCAGACCCGGATGATCTGAAAAAAACTGATAAAATTGCTGCTGATATTATCAGGGAAATGATTGAAACTGAACCTGATGAAATTAAATTGCAATTAGCTGATAATTTAAGATGGATAGAACAAGCACAAGAAAATAATCTTGTTGTTGGTTCGCAAGCCAGGATATTATATGCCGACGCAAAGGGCAGAATTAAAATAGCAGAGGCTTTTAATAAAGCGATTGCTATGAAAGAGATTAGCGCTCCAATTATCCTGGGACGAGACCACCATGATGTGTCAGGTACAGATTCACCATATCGCGAAACATCAAACATTTATGATGGCTCACAGTTTACTGCTGACATGGCAATTCATAACGTTATTGGCGACAGCTTCAGAGGCGCAACATGGGTGTCAATACACAATGGCGGTGGTGTTGGCTGGGGCGAATCAATAAACGGAGGCTTCGGGCTCGTTCTTGATGGAACTTATGAAGCCGAAAGAAGGCTTAAGGCTATGCTGTTTTGGGATGTGAATAACGGAATTGCCAGAAGAAGCTGGGCAAGAAACCATGAAGCAATTTCTACAATTAAAAGAGCAATGCAGGAAGAAACAAAACTCAAGGTAACTTTGCCAAACCTTGTTGATGACTCTTTGTTAGAAAGATTGTTTTAATTATTTATTCATTGATTTTATTTTTTTTCGTAATTTTAAAGTGATATTAGTTTCTCCATTAATTTAACTACCGGCAAAAATGAATATTTATAGTTTTTGTTATCTGAAAAAAAATAGAATAATTATAGCTTTATTGGCTGTAATTCTTATGTCATTACCAGCTTGTGAGCTGGATGACATTGATTCCCGTGATAAATTTATAGGGAAATGGCGGGTTTCTGAAAGTAGTGAATATTATGGCCCCCCGGCTATGTCATATACAGTTGACATCAAGGAAGGCGAGCTTGATGAAGATGAAATTATTATTTCTAATTTTTATAATATGAATGTGGATGCCTATGCTTTTGTTTCCGGAAATAACATTACCATCCCACGCCAGTTGATTTGTGATGATACTATTGAAATTGAAGGAAGCGGTAATTATACCAATAATGAAATCCACCTGAGTTACTCTGCAAATGATGGTGCTGTTTTGGATAACTTAACAGCAATTCTTACAAAGCCTTAATTTTTGTACTTCAATGCTGCTTTAATGAGACTGTTTATTGGAATAGAAATTCCCGAAATACTAAAATCAAATATACAAGAACTTCAAAATGAACTTAGGTCAGCCGGAGTTAAAGGCCACTGGAAAAGAATTGAAAATCTGCATATCACTTTAGAATTTTTAGGTGAAATAAATCCGGAAATAATTAATGATATTTCTGCTATAATTAACAATGTTTCAAAGATGCATGATAGCTTTAAGCTATCAATTGAAGGCCTGGGAGCCTTCCCAAACTTCAGGAGGCCTCACACCTTGTGGACAGGAATAAAGGGTAATACCGGTACACTCCAGCTTATCAGGGAAGAAATGCACAAAGAATTATTGAAACTAAATTTAAAGCTTGACAACAGGCCGTATAAACCACACTTAACAATTGCATCCCGCCCAAAGATATATAATGCCAATATCGATGAATTTAAAACCGTAAAACTTGGTGAGTTCGCTGTAAATGATATTATGCTTTTTGAAAGTAAGGTAGGTAACGGGAAAAGAGTATATAACTGCTTATACAAATCATGCCTTAATCACAGCTTGTAAAGAATGTTCTATTTTTTATCTTCATCACTTAGTTTACTCTCCATTACACTAAGAGAATACATTATTTCATCATGAATTTCTGTCATAATTTCTCGTTCCAATACGTAGCACTCAATTGCTTTTTCAACTTCTTCTTTTGTTGTGTCGTGTTTTTTAAAGAGAGCATTATAATATATTGAAACGGAGTCCAACACCACTTCCTCGCTGCCGTGTACCTTGTGCAAGCTTGCTTCAACCAGGTATATATCTGTTAATATTTCAGTAAATTTTTCCTTATCCATTATACCTTTGCATGGGTTTTTGCTGCCGGTCAGCCCACAACTGCTAAGAAATAATGTAATTAACAAAATAATGCTAATGGCTGTTTTCATGTTTTTATCTGTCAAACTCTAAAGGCATTCCTTTATATTCATTATTAATAACACCATTGTCATAAACTTTATTGCCATTTACAAAAGTATAAATAACAGAGGAACTGAAAGAGGTGTTTTCTAAAGGCGACCATCCACATTTATACAGGATGTTTTCTTTGTTTACTTTAATGCCTTTACTCATGTCAATTACTACAATGTCAGCGTAATATCCTTTTTTTATATACCCCCTTTTTTTAATGTTAAAGCATATTGCAGGGTTATGACACATTTTTTCAACCACTTTTTCCAATGAAATTCTTCCTGATTTGTAATTTTCAATCATAAGTTGTAATGAATGCTGAACCATTGGAGCTCCTGAAGGGCAATTTAAATATGGGTTGTCTTTTTCATTTATTGTATGTGGTGCATGATCTGTTGCAATTATATCAATTTTATCACTTATCAGTGCCTCCCATAATGCATCTTTGTCAGATTGATTTTTAATGGCAGGGTTCCACTTAATAAGCCCTGCTTTTTTATCATAATCTTTATCCGTAAACCATAAATGATGAACACAAACTTCTGATGTTATTCTCTTGGTTTCTGACAGGGTTTTATCACTTAAAAGCTTGGTTTCTGCTTCTGTACTCAGATGTAAAAGATGAAGCCTTGTGTCGAATTTTTTTGCTAACTCAATTGCTTTGCTGCTCGAGGCAAAACATGCTTTGTGGCTTCTTATTTCACAATGCATCGAAAAAGGTATGTTGTTGCCGTATTTTTCAATCGCCTTATTAGTATTTTCTTTTATAATGCTTTCTTCTTCGCAATGAACAGCAACAGGTAAATTATAAAGCTGTGAAAAGATTTTTTCAAGGGAATTTATATTATCAACAAGCATATTCCCTGTGCTTGAACCCATAAAAACTTTCACTCCGCAGACACTTGCCGTATCAGTAGCAATTAGTTCTTTGATATTGTTATTTGTAGCCCCGATATAGAAGGAATAGTTTGCTACACTTTTATCTGCTCCTATGCGAAACTTTTCTTCCAGTAATTTTTGTGTAGTAGTTTGAGGAATGGTATTTGGCATTTCCATAAATGAGGTTATCCCGCCTGCAACAGCCGCCTGTGATTCAGTATGAATGTCACCTTTTTGGGTTAATCCGGGTTCACGAAAATGTACCTGGTCATCAATTATCCCGGGTAATATATATTTGCCCGAACAGTCTATTACTTCAGCATCGGAAGGTATTGATTCAGGCAGGTTGATTGTAAAAATGTTTTCAATAAAGGGTTTATTAATCAGTATGTGGCCGTAAAATATTTTCCCCTCATTTATAATTTGGGCGTTTTTTAGTAAAACAAATCTTGACATTTTGTTTTGGATTAATTCCTTATGAACTCGCTATGGCTTCTTTGTTTTTCTTCTTATACTTACTGTTGTAATGCCCGAATATACTTTTTAGCCTGAGCCTTATTACGCCCAACACGGCTTCTTTGAAGATGCCTTTGCTCATTTTTGAGTCCCCTTCTGACCTGTCCATGAATATTATTGATACTTCTTTTATTTTAAAACCTAATTTCCATGCAGTGTATTTCATTTCTATCTGAAAAGCATAGCCGATAAATCTGATGTCATCAAGATTTATTGTTTCTAAAACTTTTCTTTTGTAGCACTTGAAACCTGCTGTGGTATCCCTCACTTTCATCCTTGTGATTAACCTTACATAAGCAGAAGCATAATATGACATTAATACCCTGCCAATAGGCCAGTTAACTACATTAACACCATTAATATAGCGTGAACCTATTGATAAGTCGTATCCTTCAATTTCGCAGGCATTATAAAGCTTTAACAAGTCATCAGGATTATGCGAAAAGTCAGCATCCATTTCAAAAATGTACTCATAATCATGGTTTAATGCCCATTTAAAACCTTTAATGTATGCTGTACCAAGTCCAAGTTTTCCGGGCCTTGTTTCTAAAAACAACTTATTTTTAAACTCAGGCATAAGGCCTCTGACAATATCTGCAGTTCCGTCTGGTGAATTATCATCAACTACAAGAATATGGAATTCTTTCGGCAAAGAAAAAACTTTCCTTATTATTTTTTCAATGTTGCTTTTTTCCTGGTATGTAGGTATGATAATTAAACTATCGCTCACTGTTTGTATCTTGCTTATAGGTTATTAAAAATAATCTGTAAAATTAGTTTTTTATTAAATGCAATCAAAATTTCATGTATATATTATTGCAATTTGTCCATTATTTTGCGGGAGAACTCACCAAGTCACTAAGCATATATTCATCTCATTTCTAAATAAAAAACATAGTTGGCGAAAACCCGCTTAAGCTTTGTGCTGTAAAAATAATTAAGAAACTTTAAAAATCATTATTGAAAATATTATAATTTTATTAAATCTGTTTTATTTGGTTATTTTAAATAATAAATTAGCTTTGTATTAGTTCAGTATTTGTAATTATAAATATTAACTGTCAACGTTAAATAAGATGATTTATTTTGATAATGCTGCCAGCACGCCTGTTTATGATATTGTTACTGATTATATGAATAAGCTTCAAAAGAATGTGTTTGGCAATCCTTCTGCATCGCATTCTTTTGGCAGAAAAGCCAGGATAGAAGTAGAGCGTACACGAAAAAAAATTGCTGAAAAGCTAAATGTGAAAACTTCAGAAATATACTTCACTTCAGGCGGCACGGAGGGTAATAATGCTATATTATGGGGCTGTGCAAGGGATTTGGAGAGAAAGGTTTTTATTACAAGCCCTACTGAGCACCCTTGTGTGCTTAATACTCTGGAGTCAATTTCAAAAGAATTGCCGGTTCAGGTTAAATTTGTAGATGTAAACTCAGAAGGTTACGTTGACCTTAAGCACCTGGATTTTTTATTATCAGAAAGCCCCAGGTCTGTTGTATCCTTAATGCATGCCAACAATGAAACAGGTGTGATTTTACCTGTTATGGATATTGCTTTTTTGTGCAAAAACCACAGAGCCTTGTTTCACTCTGACATTGTTCAATCTGCAGGTAAGCTTGATCTTGACCTTGAAAAGTCAGGTTTTGATTTTGCAGTTGGAAGTGCACATAAATTCCATGGGCCTAAAGGAATAGGTTTTATGTATGTAAAATCTCCCAATTTTTTTAAATCATATACATCTGGCGGCCGCCAAGAAAGGAAAATGCGAGCAGGCACAGAAAATGTTGTTGGTATTTGTGGTATGGGTGTTGCTTTGGAATGGGCTCTCTACAACTTAGATGCTACCATTAATAATGTCAGGAACTTAAAAAACGAACTAATACGACTTCTTGAAGAGGAAATTCCGGAAGTGAAGTTTAATGGTGACCCTAAAAATGAAAATTCTTTGCATACTATAGTTAACATTTCCCTGCCTGAAACTTATGATAAAGAGTTGCTGTTGGCAAAGCTTGATATTGAAGGAATAGCTGTATCGGCTGGCAGTGCTTGTAACTCCGGCGTAGAAAAGGGTTCGCATGTGCTTACAGCATTAGGAGCAGACCCTGCCAGGCCTGCTTTAAGGGTTTCTTTCAGCACTTATAATTCGATAGATGAAGTAAGAAAGTTTGTTGATGTGCTAAAGAAAATCAAAAAAGAAAAATAAGCTTTATCCCTCTTCAAACAAGATTTTACATTATTTGTTAGATATATAAAAAAAATTCTATATAAACATAATTATGTCATTTTTTTTTGTATATTGCAGAATATAGTTTATTATTCATTAACTTTCATAATATGAGTAATTTAGAACAATACACCCTGGAATTTCCAATACGTACATCTTCAAAATTGTTGTACGTAATGATAAGCACCCCTGAGGGGCTTTCTCGTTGGTTTGCTGATTCTGTTGATATACAAGGTGATACTTTTGTTTTTAAGTGGGAGGGGTCAGAACAAAGAGCCCAGGTAGTTCAAAACATAGAAAATGAATTAATAGCTTTTAAGTGGCTAGAAGATAATCATAAAGACCATATTTTAGAGATGAAAATAGAAGAGGATTCTATAGCAGCAGGGGTTGCTCTTATAATCACTGATCACTCTGATCCTTCAGATCTTGACTTTAATAAAAGGCTTATAACCTCACAAGTTTCAGTATTGCAAAGACATTTTCAAAGTTAAAATCATATAGTGAACCACGTTTTAATTTTATCTAACGGGTTTTTTTCATTATAATGCCTGAATTCATTCTCTCTTGGAAAATATTTATAATCTTTTTCCCACTTGCTTATATTGGTTTTAATTTGTTCTATTGCATATAATATAGTGTCCAGTTCATTATCTGTCATTGTTGGGTGCATAGAAAGCCTTACCCATCCAGGTTTTTCTGATAAATCGCCAAAGTTGATTTTTGAAGTAATTTTTTTCGAATGCTCATAGTCAACATTAAGTAAATAATGCCCGTAGGTGCCAGCACATGCACAGCCACCCCTAACCTGAACCCCAAATCTGTCGCTTAAAATTTTTACAACAAGATTATAGTGGATACTATCAAGATAAAATGATATCACAGCGAGGCGATTTTCATGCATTCCTGCCAAAACGTTCAGTTTGTTGATTTTATTAAGCCCGCTAAAAGCTTTTTCAAGAAGTTCTTTTTCCCGTGCCATTATTTTATCAACCTGCATTTTATTTTTTAACTCGATGCAAAGAGCCGTTCTTATAGTTTGTAAAAATCCCGGCGTTCCTCCATCTTCACGAGCTTCAATGTCGTCAATATATTTATATTCGCCCCAGGGATTTGTCCAGTCAACAGTTCCACCACCCGGATTGTCAGGTATTTGAGCTTTGTAAAAAGCCGAGTCGAAAATAAGGACACCTGATGAGCCTGGCCCTCCCAAAAATTTATGAGGTGAAAACATCACAGCATCGAGTTTTTCCATTGGGTCATCAGGATGCATGTTTATATCCTCGTAAGGAGCAGAAGCTGCATAATCTGCTAAACAAACTCCATCGTATTCATGCATTACTCTTGCTAATTCGTGGATAGGTGTGTGTAACCCGGTAACATTACTGCATGCAGTAAATGAGCCGATTTTCAATGGCCTGCTTTTATATTTCTCCAGTTCCTTTTTTAGTTCTACAGGGTCAACCAGAAGGTCTGCACTGGGCTTCAAAACGACTACATCTGCAATAGTTTCAAACCATGATGTGTGATTTGAATGGTGCTCCATGTGTGAAATAAATACTACAGGCTTTTCAACTTCCTTCAGGCACTTGCTTTTACTTAATTCTCCGCAAATCCGAAGCCCCAGTATTCTCTGAAACTTATTGATGACTGTTGTCATTCCGCTTCCCGCACTAATCAACACATCATCTTTGCCAGCATTTACATGCTTCTTAATTAATTTCTGAGCATACAAATAAGCATTTGTCATCATAGTCCCGGTTTCACTTGCCTCTGTATGAGTGTTTGCCACATAAGGGCCAAAATTTTCACTAATTGCCTTTTCAATTGGGCCATACAACCTGCCGCTGGCAATCCAGTCTGCATAAATCAGCTTTTGCAATCCGTAAGGTGTTTCATATTCAGCATCAATGCCTATTATGTTTTTGCGAAATTCCGAGAAATATTGTTCAAGATTCATAGCAAGAAATTTTATGCAAATTTTGTAAAAAAAAATGAATAAAATGCTTTTTATTTACTCTACATGTACTTTAGTGATATTTAAGTTACTATATTACCTGCTGGAATAAATAACAGATTTAATCAGTTGACTATCCTCATATAAAAAGACAGAGGACATAAGAGGAGCAAAATTCGCTGTATTTATTTTCTATATTTTGAAAAATAGTCATCTATTTCTGGCCTTAGTTCGATTCCAGCATTTTCGAAACAGTCAAGCAGGTCATTATATGCTCCATCTCCACCTAAAAAGTTCCAAAACTCATCAGCAACCTTTAATTCATTTTTGATGTCAAGCATGCCCTTTAAAGTCCACCTCTGATAAGGTTTAGGCTCATAAGGATTATATGGGATTGCTATAAGTGTATTAACTTTTTCTTTTGGGTTAGCAGCCAAAACTATAGCTACCCATTCTAATAATGTTCTTTTAAAATCCTTGAAATTACTAATGTTAGGTTTAGCTGTTTTGAGGTCAAATAAAAATATTTCGCCATTGTCATCCTCAACGAATAAATCAATCTTAACTGTCTTTAGTTCATTTAGCTGGCCTTTTTTGCATGCCGCACGAATCATTTTTGTTTCGGCGATTTTATCAGGATCGCCACCAGTAGTAAGATTGTTCATAATTTGTTGAATAGCGCTTTGTGCTTGTTCGCTTATCTTTGTTTTCAAGCGATATTGAGCTTCAACTTTTTTAAACCTTATCTTCGCTAACTCTACAGCCACTGGTTCAAAAATTGAAATGCCAAACGAAGTATTCAGGGAATGGATAAATGAATATAATGCCATTCGGTCTTTGCCCAGTAAACGATAGTGAAAAGGCATATTGTTAGATTCCGGCTTATATTTGTCGAATTTACTCCGCAAGCAGTTTTTTATAACATTCTGAATATGTCTTTTTTGTTCTGATGATAATGCCATTATATGCCGATTTCTTTTAAATGAAAAATAGTTTCTGAATATGCACCTTTATCTTTTTCTGTTCTATTTAAGACGGGTCTTTTATATTGATTAACTATTTTCATGTTAGCTTTTTTTGCTATAGTAGGATACATATTAAACTTGTCGTTTGCAACTAGAAAAATATCATAATCTTCAGCTAAAAATTGTTTGCAATTATTCAGCACAGCAGCAATTCCTTCTATGTATGATTCTCGCGCCTCTTTCCCTTTTCCCTTGAAAAGAGGACCTATTTCTAATTCGTCTTGTCGTTCAAATCCAAAAAGCTCATATGCATAAGCATGTTGTTCATGATAATCAATTAATCCAACATATGGTGGACTGGAAAATATTCCTTTTATTCTTTGTTTTTTTACCAGTTCGGCTAATTCTGGCTTTTTATTCTCCATGACTTCAATAATATTTATTGTGCGAGAATCACCGGTAAGGCAATATTGATATGTATTTGTCCTTAGTTTTTCGAATGTTGCAAAACGTTTTATTGTATCCTGGCAATACCTTTCCCACCAATTCAATGTGGAGAAAAGAGGTTTGCATATTTTCCCATGCTTTTTACAGTAATATGTTGTAGTTACTGGTTCTTTTAAAGTGGCCAGGTCAGCATGAGTTGTTGACCTGCAAGAACGAATTGTGCGGCTTAAAATAATGCTAATTATCTTTTTAATTCGAATATCTTTTATTTGCCTTACCTGGTCAAACAGAAAATCAATTTCTTGTCTGACTGGGTGCAAAAACCATTTGTCCAGAAACTTATTTTTATTTTGTTCTTGAATAACTTTTATTTGATGTTGTTTTACCAGCTTGTTAAAAATTGCTTTAAAATCATTATCTTTTTCAAAGCCATATTCTTTTTCATTAATTTGCCCATTTCTTATTTTATATTTGAATTCTGGAGATGGAAAATACCTGTTATTGAATTTGTTTAACTCGTTTATCAATTGATTTTCGAAAACTAAGTTTTTTTGCTCACCAATAAAGTTTTTTAACCGTTCGGTAATAGTTTTTAAAGTTTGGTATAAGTTGGAATAATCAACTTTCTGAATTTTTGTATTACTTATGAGAGAGTTAAAGGATGAAATGTCAATTCCAACAGCATGAATATTCATTTCATTAGCTTGCACTAGTGTTGTGCCACTACCACAAAACGGGTCAAGGATTATATCTCCTTCCTTGAAGTAAACATCTTGCTTATACTCGTCAGTTTTATTATTAAGAAAATACTCAACCAGTTGAGGAATAAATTTGCCTTTGTATGGATGCAGGCGATGCACATGCTTTGTTGTATCAGCTTCTCTAAGATAGTCAAAAGAAAGATGCCAGTTTAAGTCCTTGCCAAGTTTTTTTTTCCAGTCTACTTCGCGCTTACCTGCGTTTGACGTTTTGTAATACTTTAGTAATTCATTTTTATCAACAAGAGTTGCCCCATTATCAGAGTATTTTTTAATTCTACCGTATTGTATAAGATATGATATATTCGAAGGCTTTATATTTTTCTTGAGATAATTTGATGCCCACTGGCTTGCTTGTAATATTGTAAGTAAATCAGCCATTACAAAATTTAAAAGTTTTTCTTTATTAGTCACAAAGTTATGAAATTATGTTGAAGTTTGCAGCCAATAATACCTCTTGCTTATTAGTAATTTTTATTATTATTTGCTCCTATGTTTATTAATATGTTAATAGGTTGTTATTTATAGATTAACTAAGTAATGCTAAGTGTCTGATTACAATATTACCAATTTTTTATTCATTATTGATAATTATCAAAGTTTTTCCAAAAACAAAATTTGAATATTCTCGTTTAAAATAACGCTATAGGTATAATTTTTGTAATTTTATATCATGTTTCTTAAAGTTTATTTATGAAAGTAAAAACTACAGCTTTTAGCAAAATCATATTTTTTATTATTGGTTTTATGATGTGCCTGCCGGGGTATTCCCAGTATTTTGGCAGAAATAAGCCCAGCTATAAAACTTTTGAGTTTGAGGTTTATCAATCACCTAATTTTGATTTTTACCACTACTTTGAAGATGATTCAATAATAAATGCTATAGCCAATACCTATGAAAAATGGTTTATACGCCATCAGCGCGTTTTTAAAGATACATTTGAAAAACAAAACCCAATAATTATTTACAAGAATCATCCGGATTTTCAACAGACTACTGCGGTCGGCAGCATGATTAATATTGGGACCCAAGGTGTTACAGAAGCATTGAGGAATCGTGTTGTGATGCCGGTTTTAGAAACTAATGCCCAAACCGATCATGTTATCGGCCATGAGTTGGTACACGTATTTCAGTTCAGGGCGATGTTTGTGCATGATACACTTGGCTTAAACTCAATCCGGAATCTTCCGCTATGGCTTGTTGAAGGAATGGCTGAATACTTTTCGATAGGAAGTGTTGATGCTCATACAGCTATGGTAATGAGAGATGCATGGTATAACGATGATTTTCCTTCATTGCGCCAAATGACAAGGAACTTTAAATATAACCCATATCGCTTTGGACATAGTTTTGTTGCTTTTATGGGCCGTACATGGGGAGATTCACTCATAGTGCCATTATTCAGGCAAACCGCCAGATTTGGCTATGAAAGAGGCCTGGAAAGAGTTATTGGATTAAACGAAAAAACTGTTTCCAACATGTGGAAACACTCTATAGAATCTCATTTTAAACCGTTTTCAGAAGATAGTTTAAGGCATGTTCCTGTTGGAGAAAAAATAATAACCGAAAAAAATGCCGGAAGGATCAATATTTCACCTTCATATAGCCCCGATGGGAAATATATGGCGTTTTTTTCAGAAAAAGACTTATTTTCCATTGACCTTTTTCTTGCCGAGGCAGAAACCGGGAAAGTGATGAGGAAGTTGACAAGTACCGTCAGGGCAACCGATATTGACGGCTTTAACTTTTTTGAGTCGGTTGGTTCATGGTCGCCGGATGGAAAAAGATTTGCCTATGTGGTAGTAAAAGAAGGAAGAAATAAAATTGTAATTACAAATGTTAGCAGATGGAGGCGTGATAAAGAAATAAAAGTTGAAGGTGTAGCATCTTTAAACAGCCCGGCCTGGTCACCGGATGGTGAATATCTTCTTTTTAACGGCCTTGTTCAGGGAGTCCCGGATTTATTTAAAATGGAAATATCAACAGGTGAGGTGAAGAATCTTACTAACGACAGGTTTTCATACATTCATCCTGCATGGTCAGGTGATGGGAAGAAAATAACTTTTGCCACCGACAAGCCACAAACAAAGCAGAAAGACAGGCCAAACAACTACAAATTCAACCTGGGGATTATTGATTTGGAGAGCGAGAGCTTAGAAGTTAAGGTTTTAAATATTTTTCCTGATGCTGTTAATATAAATCCTTTGTTTTGTCCTGATGATAGTGGCCTTTATTTTCTTTCAAACAGTGATGGTTTTAGAAATTTATTTTTTGTGGAGTTTGAGAGTGGAGAAGTTTTCAGGCTTACTGACTTTTTTACGGGAATAAGCGGAATTACACATCTGTCGCCTGCTATTTCTATAGCCAGGGAAACAGGCAAAATAGCTTATAGCTATTATTCAAATGGAAGATATGTTGTATTAACGGCCGATGAATCTGATTTTGAGAAAACCAAAGTTGAGCCACTGCATGTTGACTTTACAGCTGCAACTTTACCCCCTATTGAGAGGCCTGAGGCTCCAATTGTTGACAAGAATTTGGCAATTGAACCGGCTGAGTCTATTTTCCCCAAAGATACATTCAATATTTTGCCTTATAGCCCAAAGTTTGGACTTACATATATAGGAAATACAGGTGTAGGGGTAGCAACAAGCAGATATGGTACCGGTATGGCCGGTGGTGTTGCTATGATGTTTAGTGATATTGTCGGAGACAATCAATTGTTTACATTATTATCCATAAATGGAGAGATTTATGATTTTGGTGGTATTGTTGGTTATACCAATCAAAAGCGAAAAATTAACTGGGGCGGCTCAATATCGCATATTCCTTATGCCTTTGGTGGAATTAGGATTATTGAAGATGAGATAGAGCATGAAGGGGAGACGTACCGTGCGCAAAAAATGCAATATATTATTCAAAGAACTTTTGAAGATCAAATTTCAGCTTTTGGAGTTTACCCCATTAGTTCTACAAGAAGAATTGAGTTGGGAGGTAGTTGGGCTTGGTACTACTACAGATTAGACGCATTTAACACGGTATATATTGAGCAGGATGGGTTTTGGTACTACTACGGTGAATACCGGGAGAAACTGGATTCACCGGATGGATTTTCTCTGCAAAGGCTAAACTTTGCATACGTTGGTGATAACTCATACTTTGGACTTGCTTCACCTCTGAGAGGCCAAAGATACAGGTTAAGCCTGGAAAAATATTTTGGCAGAGTTGATATGTACAGCGTTGTTGCTGATTATAGATTCTATCATTTCTTTAACCCTTTGAGTTTTGCTATTAGGGGTACACATTATGGCAGATGGCTTATTGACCAAACACGCCCTGACTTGTTTTATCCTTTGTTTTTAGGATATCCCGGATTTGTGAGAGGGTATGAGTATTCTGCATTATATGACCGCCATTACGGTGGTGCAAATGATGACTTTTTCCAGCAATATATTGGCGACAGGGTGCTTTTAGGTGGAATAGAACTAAGACTGCCTTTTACCGGCCCGGAAAGATTATCCCTGATTAAAAGTGGTTTCTTCTTTACAGAGCTTGCATGGTTTCTGGATGCCGGAGTTGCATGGAATGAAGGGCAAACAATTACTTTTGACCCCGACAGGGCTGATGAAAGTACAAGGATGTTTTTCTTCAGCACAGGGCCGGCATTAAGAATTAACTTATTAGGTGCGCTAATTTTAGAGCCCTTTTATGCAATACCTTTTCATCTTAATGAGTTTAACATCTCAAATGCAACATGGGGTGTGAACTTTATCCCGGGTTGGTAATGCGAGTAAATATTTTATTGCATTTCCATATGTTGTATCAGGTTTTCAACCTGCTCAGGATTAATCTTTTTAGCAAGTATTTTTTTGTTTTCATCTAAAACATAAATAATAGGTATGCTATAAATATCATACTTATCACGAAAGCCACTCTCGTTTACAGGGTCATGAACATTAATCCAGTTCATATTATACTTTTCAACCGCATTTAACCAGTTATTCCTGTCGGCTTCAACATTCATAGCAAAGACCTCCAGGCCAGTTTCTTTAAGGCGCTCATAAACA
>PWND01000329.1 GCA_003557965.1 Bacteroidales bacterium
ACCTAAAAGCAAAATGGGAGTCGTTTGGATGGACTGTCATTGAAATGGATGGTAATGTCATGGAAGATATTTTAGACATTATCCCTAAAGCTAAAGCATTATGCGGGAAAGGCAAGCCGGTTGTTATACTGATGAAAACCGATATGGGATATGGTGTTGATTTTATGATGGGAACTCATAAGTGGCATGGTGCTCCGCCAAATGATGAACAGTTTGAAAAAGCAATATCCAACTTTAAAGAAACTTTGGGTGATTACTGATTGTATTGAATTATAATAGAAAAAATTAAGTAACCAGAAACTGTCTTTGTCGTATAATTCTACATAATCATTTTAAGCAATAGAAATTTTGATATTAAAGAGATTTATTATAGCCTTTTTTGCTATTTTTATAATAGGTATCAGCTCGGATCTAAAAGGCCAAAGAGGTGTAGAAGAAGAACCGCCGCTTACAAGGATTCTTTTTGTGTTTGATGCTTCGCAAAGCATGTATGCTCGCTGGCAAAATGAAATGCGGATAACTATTGCAAGGAATTTACTAACAGAGCTGTTGGATAGCCTTGAGCATATTGATAACCTCGAACTTGCACTTCGTGTATATGGCCATCAAAAGCGTTTCCCCCCGCAAGACTGCGACGATACAAGGCTGGAGGTTCCTTTTGCTCCCGGTAATGCTTCAAGAATACGGCACAGGTTAAGAACTATAACTCCAAAAGGAACTACACCAATAGCAATGTCATTAGAGGCAGCGAGGCATGATTTTCCACAATGTGATAATTGCAGAAATATAATAATATTAATTACTGATGGAATTGAAGAGTGTGGAGGTGACCCTTGTGCTGCTTCCAGGGCACTGCAAAAAGATGGTATTGTTTTAAGGCCTTTTGTAATAGGAATTGGCAGAGACTTTCGTGCTGACTTTGAATGTGTTGGCCAGTATTTCGATGCTACCAGCGAATTTGAATTCAGAGAAAGCCTCAGGGTTGTGATATCACAGGCCCTCGAAACAACAACATCACAGGTTAATTTGCTTGATGAAAGTGGCAATCCTACCGAGACTAATGTGCCCATAACATTTTATGACAATATGAGCGGCAAAATATTGAAAAATATAATTCATACAATTAATGCAAAAGGAAACCCTGATACACTTTACTACTTTGATCCGCTGGTAACTTATGATATGGTTGTACATACTATACCGCCGGTAACAGTTGAAGGCATAGAAATTCATGCCGGAACCCATAATATAATTGGTGCCGATACCCCACAGGGTAGCCTTAGCCTGGCTGTTGGTGGCCGCACACCGATGAATTATTATACTATTGTTAGAAAAGCCGGAGAAACAGAAACACTACATGTCCAAAAGTTTTCTGAAGTTATAAAATATCTTATTGGAGAGTATGACCTTGAAATACTGTCTATGCCAAGATTAATTGTAGAAAACGTTGAAATAAAGCAAAACCATAACACAAAAGTAGAAATCCCCGGGCCCGGAATTGCTGTTATTCGTCTGCCTGCCCCCGGGTATGCTAAGCTTTTTAAAGAAAAAGGAAATGAGCTAACCGAGATATATTCTTTCCGTGAAGGTGTGTTAAACGAAACTTTATACCTGTTGCCGGGTAGTTATAGAGTTGTGTACAGGTCACGTGCATCAACATCAACTGTTTTTTCAATTGAAAGAAGGTTTAATGTTGATACAGGCAGTACAACAACTGTAACATTTAATTAATGTTTTATTGTAATCCTACACAAAAGCAATGAAATAATATGTTGATTTTTAAAGCCGGATAAATGGATTTACTGTTTTTTTTATGTGTTCTTATTATTGCATTTTTATATTCTTCTTCAGGACATGGCGGTGCGACCGCTTACCTGGCGATTATGGCAATACTTGGATTTGCTCCTGACATCATAAAACCAACTGCCTTAATTTTAAATCTTATTGTGTCTTCAATTGCCTTTACACTGTTCTATAAAGCCGGATATTTTAAATTTAAAATTTTACTTCCTTTTGCAGTTACATCCATACCTATGGCTTACCTGGGTTCTCAGGTAGTTATTTCTCTAAACGCATACCAGGTAATTCTGGGCATTTTATTATTAATTGCAGCTTTGCGAATCGTTTATAACCCAGTAGAAAGAAAAACAATAAAACCAATACCTTATTTAATTGCTGTTCCGATAGGAGCAATGTTAGGTTTTTTCTCAGGAATGATAGGAATAGGAGGGGGAGTTATTTTGAGTCCAATATTAATTATTGCCGGCTGGGCAAAAACCAAGCAAACTGCGGCAGTAGTATCTTTATTTGTTTTTTTAACTTCGGCATCCGGCTTAGTTGGTATTTGGAATAGCGGAGCCGGTTTAAGTAACGAGATAGTGTTGTGGGGGCTGGCCGGGATAATGGGTGGTATTGCCGGGAGCTATCTTGGCGGTTATAAATTTCCTGTTAGTTATCTCAGAATTTTTTTATCGGCTGTATTAGTATTTGCATCAATTAAACTAATTATATTTTAATTTCTAAACCTACTAAAGAGGTGTCATCTATTTGGTTTTCATCCTTTTTGTGTTTTAGCCAATTGTTTTCAAAAAGTTTCTTTTGTTCATTCATAGGTAAGCTACATGCTTCTTTTAAAAGATTTTCAAAGCTGGCTCTTCCAATTCTTTTGCCTTCCGGCGACATCTGATCTGTATATCCGTCAGATAATAAGTAAAGCCTGGTTATTCCTTTTAATATGATTTTATTATTTCTAAAACTAACTTCTTTTTTCTTTTTTATACCTCCAATAGATGCTTTATCGGGTTCTATTTTTTCAATGCCATTACCATTATGCAAGTATAATGGTATATAAGCTCCTGCATACGTTAAGGTTTTCTCTGTTTGGTTTATAAACAAAAGAGCCATATCCAAACCATCAAGATTATGATAATGATCTTCATTTTGCTTAAGTGCTACAGCAACTTCATTATGAATATCTTTAAGTGCTGATGCCGGGTCTTTTGCTTTTTTGTCTAATATAATTTTTTTCATTATGCCTGTTGCAATCATGGTCATCAAAGCACCAGGAACGCCATGCCCTGTGCAATCAGCCAGGGCGAAAATATTTAAATTATCATACTTTTCATACCAGTAAAAATCTCCCGATACTATTTCACATGGTTTGTAAATAATAAAATAATCGTTACAAAAGTTTCTTAACTCACTCTCATGAGGGAAAATTGTTTTTTGCAAAGTTTCAGCATATTTTATGTTATCAAGCATCTTTTTATTGGCATTTTTTAGCTCATTATTATAGCTTTCAAGCATTGAACGCTGCTTCTCTATTTCATCTCTTTGTGCGAGAATTTCCTGTTGATTCATTTTAAGCTCTTCATTCTTTTCAATAATTTCTGCATTTTGCTTATTTAAAACACCAACATGCTTTCTTTTTATTCTGTAACCTCTGTATATTAAATATGCAATAAGAAAAAGTGAAATAACAGAAGCAATCAGGGTGTTTCTCACTCTAATCTGCCTTTCCATTGTAAGCTGATTCTCGTAATCCTTTTCTGCCTGGATTAGTCGCTGAAGTTCCTGTTCTTTTTCAAAGCGTGTTTCTAATTCTATTGAAGTGAGCATTTTTATTGCTTCTTCAGTTTTAGACTCCTTTTGCATTTCATTATATAATAACAATGCCTCAAAAGCTTCTTTGTACATCCCAAGCTTGTAATAAACAGGGAAAATATCTTTTGCCGCAGATTCAATTTCGTAAGAGATCTCTATTTGCTTGGCTATATCCATGCTTTTCTCCAAATAGCTTTTTGCTTGCCTGTAATTACCCTGGTCAAAATAATATCTGCCTAAGTACTGGTAAGTGTTTTTTATTCCTTGTACTTCATTTATTTCCTTTCTAATTTTAAGGCTCTTATTCAGATAGTAGTAGGCAGAGTCAGGGACTTCTTTAGTCAGGTATAAAATCCCCAAATTATTATATGTTCTGCTTATTTCTCTTGATACATCAGCATCAACCTGTAAATACAAGCCTATGGCTTTATGGTTATAATGTAGTACTGTAGAATAATCTTCAAGGCTTTTATAATTTGTTGCCATATTATTGTACACGCTTGCTAATCCTATGGTGTCATTAATAGATTTATATATATCTGCTATTTCTTCATAAATTTGAAGTGCCTGTTGGTAAAACCCCTGGTAAGAAAACGAAACAGCAATATTGTTATATGCTCTTGCTTTTCCCTTGGTATCATTAGCTTCTATAAACTTTTCTTTGCTTTCAAGAAATAACTTATGAGCAGCAGGGTAGTCAACCCGGAAAAACATTATCAGCCCTTGAAGCCTTATTGCTTCGGCCTTTCCTTGCAAATAGCCTTCTTCAATAGCCATATCATAAGCTTCTGTTAAAAGCTGCTCAGCTTTTGAAATATTCTGGCTGCTGATTATTCTTGCTTTGGTTAAAATACTGTCAATTATCATTTTAGGATCGTTAGTTGTAGTAGCTTTTAATCCTGATAATGCTAATATTAGTAATAATGATAGTAGTATTTTCATCTTAGTAAATTAGTGTTATCAATTTGAATATTAGTATTATACGTATTCATGTATTCAATTTAAGGTGCTTAATTAAATATGGATAATGAACTGATATATAATTGTTAAATGCTTTAAAATAAAGATTTAAGTGCTTCAGTATTTATACAATCCTCTAACTTATTAATATAAGTGAACGTATGGCCACTTGCACTACTAAATTTTAAACAACTATATAAATCACATTGTTTAAAACATTTCAAAAATAGAGTAAAAAATTTTTCAATTTAAATAAGAATAAAAAAAATAATGTCTTGTAAATTTATAGTAAATCATCCCAATAAATTTATTTTTGCAAATTATTTTTTTGAGGCAATTCTATGAATTATATATTTTACAATACTTCCGGGAAAATCAGATTCAAGCACTGGTCAAGAAAGTCTTATGCTGTATTCAACAGCTTAGGAAAGGTTATTCATATCTCTGTTTTGGCATTTTGCTGCTCAATAATATCAGAGCCGGCTTTTTCAAAGGAAAAAGTAAACTCTGCCTCTAAGTACACATACGCAGATGAAGATTTACATGAAGAATTATTAGATGAGGTCGTTATCAGTTCAAGCAAAGCTCCGATGTTACAGTCTGAACTGATGCGTGTAATTCAGGTTATAAATCGTAAAGATATAGAGCGATCACCTGCCGGTGATTTAGCTGGCCTTTTGGAGCACATCAGAGGTGTTGATATACGACAGAGAGGCAGCTTTGGCATACAAGCTGATGTAAGTATAAGAGGTGGGACTTTTGATCAGACAATGATTCTCGTTAACGGAGTAAATATTACTGATCCCCAAACAGGGCACCACAGTTTTAATTTAGCCGTTTCCCTTCATGATATTGAGAGAATTGAAATATTGCAGGGGCCGGGTGCACGCTTATTCGGGCCAAATGCTTTCAATGGTGCAATAAACATAATCACCCGCACGCCGGAAGAAAATTTTATGAATGCTTCTATTTGTGTCGGGCAACATAACTATGCAAATGCAAACTTGTCATTAGGCTATAAATCAGAAAAAACTAATAATTACATATCTGTGTCCGGAAAGAGGTCAGATGGATATACAGATAATACCGATTTTAACAGGGCAAACTTTTATTTTCGCAATCAAACAGAGACCAATATAGGAATAATTGATTTTCAGTCGGGTTATAATACTAAAGCTTTTGGAGCTAACAGCTTTTACACTCCCAGGTTTCCTAACCAGTTTGAAGAAACAAGTACTATCTTTACAAGCATTGCTTTAAAGCCTGAAGGAAAAGTCAATATAAAGCCAACAATATACTGGAGGCGACATTCTGATCGCTTTGAGCTATTCAGAAGTGATCCTCCGGACTGGTATAATACTCATAACTACCATATGACGAATGTTGCAGGTGCGAATATCAGTACGTCAATAATAAGCACTTTGGGAATATTTTCAGCAGGCCTCGATTACAGGTTTGAAGATATTTATAGCAATGTGCTGGGTTATGAAATGCTGAAGCCCCGGGCAGCAACCGGTTACGACAATATTTACTATGATA
>PWND01000015.1 GCA_003557965.1 Bacteroidales bacterium
AATATTAGTATTATGCGTATTCATGTATTCAATTTATCCCGATGGAACCCTCATGTTTACACATGCACTTTTGTATATATTTAGTAGATGAGGGTTTCATCTGTGGAAATTAGTGTTATCAAATTGATTATTAGTATTATGCGTATTCATGTATTCAATTTATCCCGATGGAACCCTCATGTTTACACATGCACTTTTGTATATGTTTAGTAGATGAGGGTTTCATTAGAATAATATATGGTTACTAATCTAAATATGGGTTTTATTCTTTAATAGATATGGTATAATTATAGGAGTTGCCCTTTTCGGGTTTTTGCTTTTCCTTTTTAATTTCTTTTTTTTCTGACACTGTATATTTCATGCTGATTTTACTTTTCTTTTCTTTTGGTAATCTAAAAGGAATTTTTATTCTGTTATTTGTTGAAACTTTTACGCCCCGGTTGTCAACTTCCTGGTATTTAAGCATTTTTACCAGCCTTACAGCCTCTTCGTCACATCCATGTCCAATTCCTTTAATAACATTGCAGTTATAAACTTCTCCAAGGTTATTTACTTTATATGATAAAATAACGTCGCCCTCTATTCTTTTTTCCAGTGCCTCTTCCGGATACTGAAGGTTTTTTTTAATAATTTTTTTTAATAATCCTTTTTCTCCACCAAAACGGGGCATTTTTAAAAACTTCTTTTTTCTTTTTTTTTCCATAGCAGCTTATGCAAGCTTTGATTATTTTTGTTACTTAGCAAATTAATACAAAAATACAAAAAGGAATGCTATTTTTTATTTGAATATAAAACTTGGGTTTATTGTTGTAATAAATTTTGATAATGAATAAAAATGTTTTACTAAAAGTAAATAACTTGTCATTGGGTTTTGAGTCTGATGAAGGATTTAGCCTGGTTGTTAATGATGTGTCTTTTGAGATTAAAAAAGGAGAAATAACAGGCTTGGTTGGCGAGTCGGGTTGTGGGAAAACAGTAACTTCCTTGTCGGTTATGAATTTGCTGCCGAAAAAGAAATCAAAGGTTACCAAAGGACAGATATTGTTAAGGGTTAATAATTCTGAAGAGCCGGTTGATATTTTGCAATTGACAGAGTCGCAAATGCAGAATATCAGGGGGTTAAATATTGGAATGATATTTCAGGAACCAATGTCTTCGCTAAACCCGGTAATGAAGTGTGGCAAACAGGTTGCAGAAGCAATGTTGTTGCATAAAATTATAAATAAAGAAAATGTAAAAAGCAGGGTGTTAGAACTTTTTGAGGAGGTAAAACTACCCGAACCGGAAAGAATTTACAATAGCTATCCTCATCAATTATCGGGGGGGCAGCGACAAAGAGTTATGATCGCAATGGCAATATCATGCAAGCCATCTTTGCTTATAGCAGACGAGCCTACAACAGCCCTTGATGTTACTGTTCAAAAAAGAATATTAGAACTGATTAAAAGCCTGCAAAAAAAATATGAAATAAGCATATTGTTTATTACTCACGATCTTGGGGTGGTTTATAATATTGCTGATAATATTGCTGTAATGTATAAAGGCAGAATTGTTGAAAAAGGTAATGTAAGCGAAATATTTAAAAATCCACAACACCCATATACTAAAGGATTAATTAGTTGCAGGCCGGTTTTAAATTCTCGTCCTGCAAGGCTCCCGGTAGTAAATTATTTTTTAAAGAATGAAGAACAAGGTAATCATGCATCGCCATTAGCTAATAGTGAAGTTAGCCTTGATTCCCAAAGAAAAACACGTCATAAAAGAATATACTCTAATCCTCCTGCCCTTATTGTAAAAAATCTTACAACATCTTTTGTTACACGCAGAAACTTTTTTGGAAAGCCCAAAAGTGTACAAAACGCAGTTAGCAACATAAGTTTTAATGTTTATGAAGGTGAAACTTTAGGCCTTGTTGGAGAATCAGGTTGTGGCAAAACTTCTTTAGGAAGGACAATTATGCGATTAATCTCGCCGGGCAATGGAGCAATATTATACAAAGGCATTGATATTTGCAATCTAAGCAGCAGTGAGCTTAGGAAATTCAGGACAAAAATTCAAATTATTTTTCAGGATCCCTACTCTTCGTTAACGCCCGGAATACAGGTTGGGAAGGCTATACAGGAACCCATGAAAGTTCACAACATCCTGTCATCTGATGTTGAACGAAAGCATGTTGTAGTTGAGCTTTTAGAAAAAGTTGGTTTGGAAGAAAAACATTATTACAGATACCCTCATGAGTTTAGCGGAGGACAACTGCAGAGAGTTTGTATTGCCAGGGCTTTAGCCCTTAATCCGGACTTTATTATTTGCGATGAAGCCGTATCATCGCTTGATGTTTCAGTTCAGGCACAGGTTTTAAATTTGCTTAACGGCCTAAAAAATGATTTTGGATTAACATATATTTTTATTTCGCACGATTTGGCAGTTGTAAAATATATGTCAGATCGTGTTATGGTGATGCAAGATGGCAAAATTGCCGAATTAGCCGATGCGGATTTATTATACAAAAATCCGGAATCACATTATACAAAAACATTAATAAATGCAATTCCGGATGTAAGTTAGGCAGGTTTTAATTCAACTATTTACTACCCATTATTTCTTCAATTTCTTCAACAGTTTTTGGGATAGGCTGTCCTAAAGCACGGCACCCGTCATCTGTAACAAGAATGTCATCTTCTATTCGCACACCTCCAAAACCAAGGTATTTTCTTACGTTTTCATAGTTGATGTGTTCTTTGTGCAGGCCTTCTTTTTCCCACTTGTCAAGTAAAGCAGGGATAAAATAAATGCCGGGTTCAACAGTCAGGACAAAACCTGTCTGAAGCTTTCTGCCAAGCCTTAAGAATGCAGTTCCAAACTGTTCGGCTCTTTTTATCTCATCATCATAACCCACATGGTTTTCCCCTATATCTTCCATATCATGAACATCTAATCCCATCATGTGTCCCAGTCCATGAGGCATGAATAATGCATGTGCGCCTTTGTTTACGGCTTCTTTAGGGTCTCCCTTCATTAAATCAAGGTCTTTTAGTCCGTTAACAATTTCTTCAGCGGCCAGCAAGTGTATGCTTTTATAAGTAATACCCGGCTTTATTGCATCAATAGCTTTTAACTGGGAGCTCAAAACAATATTGTAAATGTCTTTTTGCTTTTTTGTAAATTTCCCTGATACCGGAAGTGTTCGGCTATGGTCAGAAGCATAATGCATTTCGGATTCAGCTCCTGCATCAATTAACAGTAGTTGCCCTTCTTTCATAAGGTTGCCGTGATAATGGTTATGCAGAGTTTCTCCATTAACAGTAAGTATAATGGGAAAAGAAAGCATGCCGCCTTTTGATAAGGCAATTCCTTCCAAAACACCTGAAACCTCACGCTCATATATGCCCGGCTTAGTCATCTTCATAGCTGTAGTATGCATCTCATAAGCAGTTTCCATAACTTTTTCAAGTTCTGCAATCTCTACTTGCTCTTTAACTGACCTTAAGTCAACGACAGCTTTTATTAGTTCCACAGAAACGTTTTTGGGCTGGTCATCAACCTTAATCCCAAGCAGTTTCTCTAAATTTAGCTTATTCTCTGCCCTGTATTGAGGCAAATAATGAACTTTCCTTTTAGCATCTTGTGCCTTTTTGATAAAATCAAAAGCAGAATTGTATGGAGCAGTGTTTTTTACTCCTGCCTTTTCAGCTCTTTCACTAATCAGTGGCTGCGGCCCCATCCATATTATGCCATCTAATGATACATCATTGCCGAAGATATAATCTTTATCATTGTCAACATCTATCACACCAATAAGGCCTTGCTGGTCTAAACCAAAAAAATATAAAAAAGAACTGTCTTGCCTGAAATGGTAAATGTTAGCTGGATAGTTCATGGGTACATCAACATTTCCCATAATTAAAATAACACCACTCTTAACTTTTTCTTTTAGGCGCTTACGCCTGTTTTCATAAACTGATTTTTCAAACATAATTCACTGGTTTTTAATGTTAATTATTCATTTATCTGTGCTTATTTATAATAATATATTTTCTATTCTTTGCCTGTTTTTAAACACCTTATTTAAACACTTTTTAAATTATGTAATTTGTTGTAAAGATATAAGATATAACATATATTTGTTGTGTATGTTTTACTCATTATTTTAACTTAATCGTTAAAAAAATGTAATGATTTTTTGTAAAATAATACTGATTTTAAAAAACATTACAAATAAACAAAAAATAGATTTACATACTAAAAAAAACAACCTAAATGAAGCAGAAAAATTACAGACCAAGGAAACTAATTGTTTCATCGCTTACACAAAAGTATATTATGGCAGCTGCGGGAATATTTCTGATGCTGTTTTTAATTATGCACCTGGCAACAAACCTACTGTTAATTGTAGGTGACGATGGTAAAGCTTTTGATAAAGCAGTAAAATTTCTTACTCAAAACCCATTAATAAAAGTTATGGAATATGTGCTTTTTGCTGGTTTTATTATCCATATTTTTATTGGGGTAATACTTGAAGTGATAAATTACAGGGCAAGGCCTGTAAAGTACAAAGAGCCCCTGCGCTCGGAAGCCAGTCCTTTCTCAAAGTACATGATACATAGTGGGATTATAATATTTGTGTTTTTTGTAATTCACTTGTTTCATTTCTTTTTTGTAAGGCTTGGCTTTGTGGAAATACCTGAAATAGCATTACATGAAAAAGACTTTTATAATATGGCAATATTGACATTTACTAACCCATTATACTCTGCCATATATCTTATTTCCTTTGTGTTTTTGGGATTTCATCTAAAACATGCTTTCCAGTCTGCATTTCAGACTTTTGGCTTGCATCACAACAAGTATAACATGTTTATAAAAGTTGTTGCTACAATATATGCTCTTGTAATTTCAATAGGGTTTGCTATAATCCCGATATACTTTTTGTTCTTTTTTGAATAACATGGTATTATTTAGAAATAACTGTCAGGCATAATTTTGCCAAAATGAAAAAAACATTTTAGAAAACCAATAGAAAAAACCAATCAGATATGAGTAAACTTAATTCAAAAATTCCACCCGGCCCAATCGCCGAAAAGTGGAGTAACTATAAAAGTTCATTACGCTTAGTTAATCCGGCAAACAAAAAGAAGTTAGAAGTTATTGTTGTTGGAACAGGTTTAGCAGGAGCTTCTGCCGCCAGTGCTTTAGGTGAGCTTGGATATAACGTTAAAGTATTCTGTTTTCAGGATTCGCCACGAAGAGCACACTCGGTTGCAGCACAGGGTGGAATAAATGCTTCGAAAAACTACAAAAATGATGGTGACAGTACTTTCCGGCTGTTTGTTGACATGATCAAAGGCGGAGACTACAGGGCAAGGGAGGCCAATGTATATCGTGCTGCTGAAGTTAGCAATGATGTAATTGACCATTATACAGCAATGGGTGTGCCTTTTGCCAGGGATTACGGCGGCATGCTTGATACACGTTCTTTTGGCGGCGTTCAGGTTTCACGAACATTCTACGCCAAAGGCCAAACAGGCCAACAATGTCTGTTGGGGTCTTATTCAGCTCTCAGCCGGCAAATATCTAAAGGAACAGTAAAAATGTACCCCAGGAGAGATATGTTGGATGTTGTTATTGTTGATGGAAAAGCAAGAGGAATTATCACAAGAAACCTTATCACCGGTGAAATTGAAAGACATGCTGCACATGCTGTTGTGTTGGCAACTGGAGGATATGGAACAGTTTTCTATTTGTCAACACTTGCGTTGGGCAGCAATGCTTCTGCTGCCTGGAGTGCATACAAGAAAGGAGCTTTTTTTGCTAATCCAAGCTTTATTCAGATACATCCTACCAGCATTCCGGTACTGAACGAGTATCAAAGTAAACTAACACTGATGTCAGAGTCGCTGAGAAATGATGGCAGAGTATGGGTGTCTTCAAAACAGAATGATAAAAGGCATCCAAATGATATACCAGAAGAAGAGCGCGATTATTACCTCGAAAGAAGATATCCCGCATTTGGTAACCTGGTGCCCAGAGATGTTGCCTCCAGGGCTGCAAAAGAACGCTGCGGCGCCGGT
>PWND01000228.1 GCA_003557965.1 Bacteroidales bacterium
TGGGTTACTCCAATACCAATATAAAATAAGCTGTTTATTCGTCGGGCTATTTCTTTTGCCCTTTCTTCAACACCGCCACCTTGTCAGGAAACCTCTTCGGCTTCCCCACAACCACAAGCCCCGCCTCACCTGCGATCCTGAGCGTTTTTTCAAAAGCCTTCCCTGACACCTCAAAGGGCGGCTCTGCCAGATAGACCACCCCTCCGTCCTTAAGCAGCCCCTGAAGTTGCCTGAAAAGCCCTCTCTTATCCGCCACCTCATGGACCACATAGAACAGGAACACAAGATCAAAACTCCCCGACACCCCCAGCCTGTCCTCCTCACACCTGTGCAGCACGATCCTCCCCTCAAGCCCGGACCCCCTGATCTTCTCCCTTACTTTGCGCAGCATCTCCTCCTGCAGGTCCACCGCCACAACCTTCCCCTTCTCCCCCACCAGCCGCGCCAGCTCCCCCGTGAAGAACCCCGGCCCGCACCCAACCTCCAGCACTTCCATCCCTTCCCCCACATAAGGCACAAGGACTTTACGGGGATCCTGCAGCCACCTGCGTACACGATTATCCAGGATGCCTGATATTGCTGCGGGGCAGACGTGGGGGTTGGTGTTCATTAAGGAGCCTTCGTAGATTTAATTGTGCTAAGATTGGTTTTTTGGTTTAAAATACTCTTGTTAAAGAGAATTCCTGTTATGCCATGAAAAAGAGTTTACAATTTAGTATACAGAGAGATGATTCGTAAAAATAATGTATTCAAAGTACCTCATAAAAAATAATAGTATCAAATTCCCTCCTCTCATATTCACGAATATTTTTTAATTGTTCAAAAGCCTCAAATTTGTCTTTTGCAAATACAGTGCCCAAAAAGATACCATCTTCTGTTGTTTCAAATTCCCCTGATAGCATTTTATATTCTGTATATGCTGTTCTGCCAATCTCTATGCAGACATATTTTTTGAGAGAATTAGCAGTGTTTTTTTCAGAAAGACCTTTTGACAATGCATTCATAGTTTAGGTATTCTCAACATGCATATAAATAAAAATCAAAATGTATTTATTTTGAATGTAATATATGTTCAGTATATAACTGGGAAAACACAGGTGAGGATTTCTGAAACGCAAAACACAAACTGAAGCTGTCATAGAAGCAATGACATTAAATGGAGGTTATGCTACCTTAAACTGGCTTTACCAAAATACGCTCAAAATCGAAGGTGTTGCGTGGAAAACAAAAACCCCTTTTGCAAGTATCAGAAGAATTGTCCAGAATCAAAAGTATTTCTTCAAAATCAAACCTGGTCTGTGGGCTTTGAATGATTTCAAAGATTCCCTCCCTGAGAACGTTGCAGCTCTTATTCAAAAGGATGATGAAGCTGAGCCAAAATCAAAAAAAGAGCAGATGTTTTCCCATTACTATTATCAGGGTTTGTTAGCTGAAATTGGAAATATGAAAAAATGTAACACATATGTACCACCCCAGGACAAGAACAAACCATATCTAAACAGGAAACTTGCAGACGTGACCTCACTGGAAAAACTTCCTGTTTTTGGATATCAGGAAACCATTGACAAAATAAAATCAATTGATGTCATCTGGTTAAATAAGAGAGGTTATCCAAATTCCGTTTTTGAAGTAGAACATTCTACCAGTTTTAAGAATTCGCTTATTAAATTCAATGAACTACAGGATTTTAATGTCAGTATGTTTGTTGTCGCTCCAGAAGTCAAAAAAAATGAATACAAAAGTGTCATCAATTTCAGTGCTTTTGAGAATATAAAAGATAAAACGAAATTCTTAGATTATTCCACAATAGATAAATTATACGAAAATTCAATTAAAATGGAAAGTTTTGATTTTATTAATTAGAATTGAAACTGCAAGAGATATAATTCTATCTAAATTACCCTACTATAAGCCTTGCAGTCTCTCTTAATAAGTGAGCAGGCATTGGGTACTTTAGTTGCCATACAAAATTGATAGGCTTTTCACCTTCGTGACTCACATACTCTGCTGGTCCCAAGAAATAATAAGGTTGAGCTAAAGAATTAATACTTTTGTTTACTCTGACAAAAAGAAGAATTGTTTGATTCTTATCTTTGTGATTGATATATCTCTGTCCTGTTTCAGAATCAACCCTCGTTGAGGCTTGGCTTTGCCAATGAAATAGATTTTCATTGATTGCATAATCATTATACATTGTAGTTGGAGAATAATCCTTTTCATTCTTGTTTAAAGTAATGAAAAATACATCTGTCTTTTTGTCTTTAATATATAATACTCCAGTCTGTATAGTGTGATTATTCTGCAAATCAAAATAGCCAAATCCAGCAAGTATTTCTGCTTGAGTGTATTTACAATGCAAATTCAAAGAGGAAACATATGGTAAAGTTACTTCGGGAGAAATAGTTCTTATGATGCTTTTTTTGTATTCTAATAGCATGATTATTTCATCACAGATTACAGGATTAGCTAGTAACTTAGAAAAAGCATCTTTTAAAGAAACAAATTTTTCCTTATTCCAGATAGTTAAAACAAACATTGTTAAATAGTATCTTTCTTTTTCAGAGAGAGTTTCTTCATCTATATTTTTGCTAGTTAGATGCCTGAGAACACAATCAATGTAACGGTTATCATCTATATGTTGAATTCTTCTTAAACCGCTGGTTAATTGTTCTTCAGCAGGTTCATCGAAATTATCAATAATTTTAGCTTCTGCACGGGCCCTGGACCAACACATCTTTTTGTAGATATCATCTAGGTCCAAATTATAGTAGTTTATGAAATTCTCAAATGATAATTCCATTCCCGTGTCAGAAACAAAACTAGAGATTCTATTTACGATTGTTTGTCGCCTTAAATTGAGAGCTTGACTAATGTTCTCTAATATATAGTCCTTAGATTTTCTTTCAAGTTCTATGCTACAACCTGCAGGTAAATGTGGGAATCCTTGCTTGATTTCTAAAGCAATATCTTGACCTATATTTTCGATCAATGCTTTAAACTTCAGGTCAAATCTATAATTTTTGTTCGCTTGACCCACAAAATCCAACACCGTCAAACAATCTTTATCGTCACTTAATCTAAGTCCACGTCCTAATTGTTGCAAGAATACTGTTAAACTCTCAGTTGGACGTAAAAAGAGGACAGTATCTATTTCGGGTATGTCAACTCCTTCGTTGTATAAGTCTACTACAAAAATGAAGTTTATCTCTTTATTCAACAACCGTTTCTGAACAGAATTTCTTACATCTTTGCTAGAATCTGAAGTTAGATACTCACTTACAATACCACATTTATTGAACATCTCAGACATGTATTCTGCATGTGCTTTTGAAACACAGAAGCCCAGACCTTTAACGTTTCTGATATCCAAAACAGTCTGTACAGTTTTCTCACAAATCATTTCTGCACGATGATTATCTGCTAGATATCGATCGCTAAGTTCACTCAGAACATAACCACCACGCTGCCATTTCAACTTGGAATAATCAACACTATCGGTAATTCCAAAATACTGGAAAGGACACAACAACTTTCTGTCGATTGCATCTGGCAAACGAATTTCTGCAGTTATATGATTATCAAAGAACATCTTAACATCTAAACCGTCAGCACGTTCTGGAGTTGCTGTTAAACCTAACAGGCAGCTTGGGTTTACATGATCTAAAAGTGACTTATAACTAGGAGCGGCTGCATGATGAAATTCATCTACTACAATATAATCATAATATTCAGAGTCTAAAAGATCATGTATTTCTTTAGAGTTATATGTTTGAATTGATGCAAATACCTGTTCGGTATTAGTTGGAACATTTCCACCAACCAGCATATCCCCAAAATTGTGATCTCTTAGAACCATTCTAAATGTATACAGAGATTGTTTCAATATCTCTTCTCTATGTGCTATAAACAATAAGCGTGGTTCTCTTGTGTGGGCTTCAAAAAATTCCTGCCTGAATTTCTTGAAATCAAAAGCTGCAATCATAGTTTTTCCAGTACCTGTTGCAGCTACAATTAAGTGTTTATTTCTATGAAGTTGGCGTTCTGCCCATATTGATTCAAGTATTTCTCTTTGAAATGGATATGGAACTAAATCAAAATTTGGCATCACAAATTCAGTATTGTTATCGTATTTTTCTGCTTGTAACGCCTTTATTAACCTAGACTTGTCGTCTTTACTATAGTTCTCAAATTCTCTATCATTCCAATAAGTTTCAAAAGTAGCTTTTATTTTAGCCCATTGAAATGGCTGTTCATACTGGCTAATTTTTATGTTCCATTCTAACCCATCAGTTAATGCTGCGTTAGAGATATTAGAAGAACCAATATATGCAGAAGAAAAACCAGTTTGCCTTTCAAATAGGTAGGCTTTTGCGTGCAACCTTGTTCTTCTAGTATCATAGCTTACTTTTATAGTAGTATGTTCCAAGTCTGCTAGAAAATCAATTGCTCTTGCATCCGTTGCACCCATATAACTGGTTGTTATAACCCTTAATTCACTCCCTTTTCGAGAAGTAAATTCTTTGAGTTCTTCTTGGATGATTCTTATACCACTCCATTTTATGAATGAACAGAGAATATCTACTCTATCGGATGATAATATCTCTTTTTTGAGTTGAGAAACTAACGAAGGGTCCTGCCTTGTACCTGTGAGTAATGCACCTAAAGAAAGTGGAGTATCAGGACGCGATAAACCAGGGCTTGATAAATCAAAACTTAAGTCCTCATCTAACACTGCCATGAGTTTTTCAGCAGTTTCAGAAACATCTAAACCTTGAGTTTCGATGCCATAACGATTTAAAATATCTACTATTTCATTGCATAGTTCTATCTGTTGATTGATTTTTGTTTTTCCCTTATTATCACCTTTAATTTCAGATAAACCATGAGAAAGAACTCGATAAAGATATTGTGCTAAGTAATCGTTACTATCGGCATCATTTAGTCGAGATAAATGCTTGTGCTTTTCATCAATATCGAACAAGTTTTTTGAGAGAAATTGATTTACAATGTGTTCATATAATCCTGATTTCATAGCACTCACATTCACAACAATATTTGTTAGGAGAATGGCATTAAGAATATATTAAGAAATTGCTTTTGGAAGATAATTTTAAAAAATCACCTCCCAAATCCTAATATACACTCCCAAACAATCTTCTACCATAAGGAGAATGCATACATGAAAGTATCAATCATTGGCTCAGGCTATGTCGGGTCTGTCTCTGCGGCTTGCTTTGCGGAGCTTGGGCATGAGGTTATCTGCATTGACATCGATGAGGAGAAGGTAAAGCAGATCAATGCGGGGGTTGCGCCCATATGGGAGGAGGGGCTGGATGAGCTGCTGGCAAGGCATACGCAAAAGACGCTCATTGCGACCTCGGATTATGATTATGCTGTGGCGAACTCGGATGCTTCGTTTATCTGCGTGGGGACGCCGTCGGGGGAGGATGGGAGTATTGACCTCTCAATTGTTAAGGCGGCAAGTGCCAGCCTTGGGAGGGCGATAGCTAAGAAGAATCACTATCATGTTGTTGTTGTGAAAAGTACTGTGGTGCCGGAGACTACCGAGAAGGTGGTGCTTCCTATTCTGGAGGAGTATTCGGGGAAGAAGGCGGGCAGGGACTTTGGGGTTGTGATGAACCCGGAGTTTTTGCGGGAAGGCAAGGCTGTGTATGACTTCATGCATCCGGACAAGATCGTGGTGGGTGCAATTGATGAGAGGTCGTTCTTTGTGGTGTCAGAGCTCTATCGCAAGCTGGATCATCCGGTAACACACACAAAGCCCAGGACCGCGGAGATGATCAAATATGTCAACAACTCATTTTTGGCAACCAAGATATCCTTTGCCAACGAGGTGGGCAACATCTGCAAGCAACTTGGCATCGACACATATGAGGTCATGGATGCCGTAGGCACGGATTTCAGGATAGAGCGCCAGTTCCTCAACTGCGGGGCAGGTTTTGGAGGCTCATGTTTCCCCAAGGATGTCAAGGCACTGATAGGCAAGGCCAGGGACA
>PWND01000041.1 GCA_003557965.1 Bacteroidales bacterium
TGAAAATGATATTGCTACTTCAACTTACAGACCGATTATGTTCGCTTATTGTTCTTTTGAGGAACTTACTTTCACAGAAGGCTCCTACGGAGTTCAGGTAACTATTGACGGTCCATCGTCGAATGGTCCATATTGTCCTCCGATAACAATTCTTGGGCAGCTAGAAACAGGCTTAGCATTGCAATTTGTTGAAGATGATTGGCGATTTCTTGCTGATGGAGATAATCTACAGGGAATGCCCTTTCGTGTACATGGAGAATTATACTATGAATGGGGATATGTAGTAACAATAAATGTCAAAGACGGAACTGCACCTTTGGAGGGTGCTAATATCAGTATAAACGGTGAAAATTTACCAACCAACGAGCATGGCGTTGCTACAATTGTATTACCTGACGGAACATACACCTATACAGCTACTTTAGCTGATTATGATGATGCAACCGGGAGTATTGTTGTTGATGGAGCTAACAAAAGTGTAGATATTGAAATGAGTTTAACCATTGTTGAATATACTGTGAATTTTACAGTTACTGATGGAATAGACCCGCTACAAGATGCTTATATCAGCATAAATGGAGAATACTTAACTACAGATGTGGATGGCGTTGCTTCAACTGAGTTACCTGATGGAACTTACCCCTATACTGTTACCTTAGATGACTATGATGATGTAACCGGGAGTGTTGTTGTTGATGGAGCTAACAAAAGTGTAGATATTGAAATGAGTTTAACCATTGTTGAATACACAGTGACTTTTACAGTTACAGATGGAACAGATCCCCTACAAGGTGCTAATATCAATATAAATGGAGAAGACCTAACTACAAATGTGGATGGCGTTGCTTCAATTGAGTTACCTGATGGAACTTACCCCTATACTGTTACCTTAGATGACTATGATGATGTAACCGGGAGTGTTGTTGTTGATGGAGCTGACGAAGATGTGGATGTTGAAATGAGTTTAACCATTGTTGAATACACAGTGACTTTTACAGTTACAGATGGAACAAACCCGCTACAAAATGCGAATATCAATATTAATGGAGAGGACTTAACTACAGATGTGGATGGCGTTGCTTCAATTGAGTTACCTGATGGAACTTATCCCTTTACTGTTACCTTAGACGATTATGATGATGTAAGCGGGAGTATAGTTGTTGATGGAGCCGACGAAGATGTGGATATTGAAATGAGTTTAACCATTATTGAATACACAGTTACTTTTACAGTTACAGATGGAACAGACCCGCTACAAGATGCGAATATCAATATAAACGGAGAGGACTTAACTACAGATGTGGATGGCGTTGCTTCAATTGAGTTACCTGATGGAACTTATCCCTTTACTGTTACCTTGGACGATTATGATGATGTAAGCGGGAGTATAGTTGTTGATGGAGCCGACGAAGATGTGGATATTTCAATGGCTCCGCTTTCAACTATATTGTATGATGCTAACATTATGGTTATACCAAACCCTACGACAGGTTTACTAACTGTATCTGCCGATCAAAAATTCAAAGTAGAAATTATAGCTCTTAATGGGAAAATTATTAACACAAATGATATGGCCTCCAATGAAATAGTTGTTGACATAACAGGGCAAAAGCCCGGCTTTTATTTTGTGCGCTTAAGTAATGCTAATGGTGTAAAAACAATTAAAATTATAAAAAAATAACAATTCTTTAAATCAAAAATCTATTATTATGAAAAACAAATTAACAAAATCATTATTTTATGCAACTATTTATGCATTTCTATTGTTGTTTGCTACAGCAAACACATTTGCAGAGAAGAACCTTGATGCGCCAGTTTTAAATCTCGACACAGAATATGTATACGTCAACCAGTTTAGAGTCAGCTGGGATGCCGTTGAAGGTGCAACGCATTACAAAATCTGGGTTAACGTTTGGGATGCAGACCAAGGTGATTATCTTCCACTTTACAATGGAAAAATTATTACATCCAACTTCGCATGGGTTTTTAATTTAAGCCCTAACACATCATATGAATGCCATATAAGGGCATATAATGATACTGAGGAATCACCTTCTTCAAATTACATTCAGGCTACTACTTTTCCGGCCAACATAGCAGCACCCGTTTTGGAAGCAGCAACCGATATTACCTCAGATAGTTTTACTATCAGCTGGAGTAGTATTGAAGGCACTCAGCCGGTTTATAATGTTCTTGTTTCGAAAGATGATTTCCAGACGTTGGTTCCAGGCCTTCCGGTTTTTACAGAGTCTACATCACTTGTAATTTCAGGCCTGGAGCCATATACAAATTATAAGTTCAAGGTAAATGGGCAAGACTTTCAGGGTGAAAACATGTCATCATTTTCAGAAACACTTAACGTAACCACTGTATTGCCTCCTCCGATAGCATTGGAAGCTACAGATGTAATGCATGACAGGTTTACAGCTAATTGGACAAGCGTTGTCAATACAACTGGCTACAATCTTTGGGTGGTTTATAATCAACAACCGTTGGAAGGCTATTGGCCTTTAGCAGTTAGCGACACAACTTATACCGTTACCGGGCTTGAATCGGAAGAAACATATACTTATTTAGTCACGTCAGTTGCAGGAGCCCACAGCTCTGATTTTTCAGACGCTATTGAAGTAACCACAACCCCCTTAATTCCCGATGTTCCCGTTGCTTTGGAGGGCAGCGACATTACCCTGACTGCCTTTACCGCAAACTGGGAAGCCGCCGACAATGCCGATGGCTATTTGCTATACGTATCGCAGGATAACTTTACAACTCATCTGGATGGTTATGACGGAAAAGATATAAGCGGACTTTCGGAAAACATTACAGAACTTGAGCCTGAAACCACATACAAATACAGACTTAAGGCATACAAAGAAGATGTCGAGTCGGATTATTCAAACACCATTGAAGTTACTACCACTGATCCCGGCACTTCGGTGGCTATAATGGCTGAAGCAAATATTTCGATATACCCCAACCCCGCTCAAAACCATATTTACATAGAAGGTTTGGAAACAAACAGCACCATAGATATTTATTCCATTACCGGGGCAAAAATGATGCAATTAGTTAATCTATCAGGAAGTGTAAGTCTTGATGTATCAAGTTTCGGAAACGGTATCTATATAATCAAAATCAAAGCTTCAAATGGAGTTGTAAGCAGAAAAATTCTTATAAATGAATAACCCTGTTAAAGGGACGAAGCTTTGTGAATTTTACCAATTATTTTAAACGAACTCACAGGTGTCCGCAAACTGGATAAAATATGCATTATAGTTATAATGTATTAATGAATGCTAAAACTTTTAAATTAACTACAATGAGAAAATTATTGTTTCGTCCTGCTTCAGTAGCTTTATGCAAATGGCTTATAATCTCAACTGTTTTAATAGTTGGCGTTACAATCAAGCCCACTTCAGCGCAACAAGTTGTTGCCAGCGGGGGCAGTTACTATGAGTCTAGTGATGTTTCAATTAGCTGGACCATTGGGGAAACTATTATAAAAACTTTTTCAGCCGGGAGCAATTTTCTTACACAGGGCTTTCATCAACCGGTTATTACTGTTGTTTCTGTAGAGGAAATTGAACCGGTGGAATATAACATTACAGCTTTCCCAAATCCTGCCTTAAGTCATGTGGTTTTGAGTATTATTGCTGATTGTTTTGAAAATCTAAGCTATCAACTATACTGCTTTAACGGAAGCCTAATTAAGCATAATACCATTCACGATAAATTTACAACTGTCTCTCTCGACAATCTTAAGCCTGCAGTATATTTTATCAGCATAATTGATAAGAATAACAAACTTTCAACTATAAAACTTATAAAAAATTAAAACAATGAAGAAGACGTTATATACAATTTTGCTTTGCTTTCTAAGTGTCAGTGTATTTGCACAATCATCAAGTATGTTTAATTACCAGGCAATACTGCGAAACAGCTCAGGTGAGCCGATGGCATCACAAGATGTTTCCTTAAGAATTGAAGTTTTAAAAGGCAGTTACGATGGCCAGCAAGTTTTTACTGAAACACACAATATTACAACCAATGAGTTTGGGTTAGTAAGCCTTGAAATAGGCTCTGTAAAATCCTTAGATGCTGTATTATGGGGTGATGACATTTATTTTATACAAATTGTTCTTGATGGTAACATTATGGGTACATCACAAATATTAGGGGTTCCTTATGCTTTATTTGCAAAGGAGGCTAATGAAACTGATCCCGTTTTTGAAGCTAGTGTGGCTGCAAGTATTGATAATGTCGATATTGCCAACTGGAATGAAGCTCATACGTGGGGAGATCATGCAGAAGAAGGATATTTAGATGAAGAAGCAGACCCAACAGTTCCTCAGCATGTGAAAGATATAGAGGAAGAGGATGTCGATAACTGGAATGATGCTTTTTCATGGGGCGATCATGCTGAACAAGGCTATTTGACTGAAGAAAATCAAAATATTGCCGATGTTTTGGCTATTGGTAATAATGCTCAAAACAGCCAGATTAAAAACCTTGCCAACCCTTCTAGTGATCAGGACGCGGCTACCAAAGCTTATGTAGATGCCAATGCAGTTAAGAAATACCAGGTTGGTGATTATGCGCAGGGAGGAGTTGTCTTTTGGGTTGAAGAGTGCGGCACACGTGGGCTGGTAAGTCATATTAATGACCATACCCTTAGGTGGCATGCAGGCAGCGATATTAACACAATGGCATTAGGGGAAGGCATATATGCCGGCATGGCAAATACAAATATTATTATTGCAGCACAAGGATATGGTGATGGCGAAAATTACGCTGCAAGATATTGCAATGAATTAGTTGTAAGAATGGATGATATAGAATATGGCGATTGGTACTTGCCATCCATAACAGAGCTTGAAATAATGTACGAAAACAAAGAAGTAATTGACTCCGTTGCAGCAGCAAATGGTGGAGATCTCTTTGACACAACCTCGTCTTTTTATTATTTAAGTTCAACCGAACATAATCAATCTTTAGTAAAATTTATTTATATGCATTTTGGAATGGTTAGTACTATCCCTAAAAACTGGTCTTTTAGATTTAGAGCTATTAGGGCTTTTTAAATAACACCGAATAATTTGATGTAAATGGATTTAGTTAGTTAATGTTGTTTTTGTTAATTGTTTATGCTTTGTTTTTTAAAGCATAATTAGGTTTAAAAGTGTCACTTTATTGTTAATCAAACTCTGATGGGCTTGTATAAGTGACACTTTTTATTATGGTAGGTGCTGATGGATGGTTTTGGATGTGCAACATTTTTCTATCGCTATTTGCTATCTAACGAGGTGGGGGATTCTATTATCAAGCCTTTACACACGTCATCGCGAATGGTAAGACCCAGCCTTTTGGGTCGTCGATGTGGAATAACTTTTTTTTACTGCCATAAAACCTTTTCTGCTTCTTCATTGATGAAAAAGTAGCAAAAAATCAAGGCAAAACGAAGTGCTACCAATTAACCAGTTAACTATTTTCCCAGAGAAATTTCGTGGCATTCAAGGAAGTTTGTAAAAATTATTACCAAGCCCTTCCTGCAAGTTGCCGGATGCCGCGCATTCGCGCGGCATGACAAGTGCTTTTTAAAAGAGTAAGGGAATCAGGGCAGGCTCTAAAAATCCGATATCCGAAATTTTACACCGAGCCTGTTGAAGTCGCATAATACATTGTGGATGATTCAAAGCTCCGGTAGGAGCGAAATATTGGTAGCCCGGGGTGAAGCCCCGGGGATAATGTGCAGGCAGACCAATTGCGCTGCGAGATGTGGTTTGTTGGATGATTAAAGAATGGTTGCCAGCGCAATTGCAGAAAATGTCAAATGTAGAGACGTGCCTGACTGGCACGTCTCTACAATGTGATGGGTGCTTTTTAAAAGGAGCAAAAAAAAACCCGGCCTCTATTGAGACCGGGCTTTATAAAATTTGGCGGCGACATACTCTCCCGGATTCTACTCCAGTACCATCTGCGCTGGCAGGCTTAACTTCTCTGTTCGGTATGGGAA
>PWND01000149.1 GCA_003557965.1 Bacteroidales bacterium
ATATATTCGTCATTTGTAAAAACAAAGTTATGAAGAGAATCTGTAACATGTACACCATTTTTAAATAAGTGCCATGCATAATGGTCGCCTCTACCCTCCGGCTCCTGCCCATATAGCAATACTCTGTATGACTCCATAAAAATATCCCACCTAAAGCCAATAGAATCAATAGTAGCATTTCGTCTGATTTCTGACTCAGCCTCATAAATATCATTGCCATATTCTATTTCCAGAAAATATTGTTCACCTAAAAGGCCATATACTTTTTCTTTTGTTTGATATACTCCGTTGTCAATTTCTTCAAAGTGAAAAATATCACCGTTTGATGATATAATTTTAATATTAGCACCACTAACCCTGGGTGTTTGTTCTTCAACGTAATACTCAGCAGTTTTTGTAAGAAAAGCTTTATGGTGCAATGTGTCAGTAGTAAGTTTTATATCAACAACAAGCTTTTCATCCAATTCACCTTGCAGAATAACTTCTGCTTCTTCAATACATGATGTTATAAGTGTAGCAAAAATTGCAATTAATAAAAATTTTGTAATATATTTTTTGAATGTTTTCATCCGTGTAAATTAGTGTTATCAAATTGAGTATTAGTATTATGCGTATTCATGTATTCAATTTAAAGTGCTTTTATCCTGATGGAACCCTCATGTTTACACATGCACTTTTGTATATTTTTAGTAGATGAGGGTTTCATTTGTGCAAATTAGTGTTATCAAGTTGATTATTAGTACTATGCGTATTCATCTATTTACATCATTTATTAAAAACTGAAATTATAGGTAACAGCCGGAACTATACCAAATAAATAAACTTTGTATGGATCTTGCTTATATGGATTATCTTCATTTTGCCTAAAGAAGTAGGAATATGGGTTTTTGCGATTATACACGTTGAAAATTGAAAAATTCCACGAGCCTTCCCATCTTCTGTCGGAGTTAACATTTGTAAATAATGTAGCTGACAAATCCAGCCTGTGATAGTCAGGCATCCTGGTGCTGTTTTTTTCGCCAAAAACGGGAACTACCTGCCCCATGTACTCATATCTGTGTATAGGTAAGGTAACGGGTTTGCCCGTATGATACACCCAATTGGCACCCACACTAATTCTAGGAGATATCTTATAGTTTAAAGCTATTGAAATATCATGTGGCCTGTCATAATCAGATACATACCTGTTGCCATCATTAATACCCGGAATTTCCCTGTATGACCTGGACAGGGTGTAGGATGCCCATCCTGAAATATTACCTGAAGTACGTTTTAATAAGAACTCTAAGCCATACGAATATGCTTCTCCCGTTCTAACCTCACCCTCCATATACCTATTTAGTATAACTTCCGCTTGTTCTATAAAATCAATTTGATTGTTAACAGTTTTATAGTAAGCTTCAACCGAAAAATGAAGCGTATGATCAAAAAAATCACGAAAATATCCTGCTGCAACCTGGTTAGCAATTTGTGGCTTAATATTGGGGCTGCTTGGAAACCAAATATCCATCGGTGTTGTCATTTCAGTAAAAAGAGTTTGATGAAGATATTGTATCATTCTGTTATAGCTGGCTTTTACAGATTGGTTACTATTAATCATGTAGCGAACTCCCAACCGTGGTTCAGGCCCATGATATGTGTTATAAAAGTCGCCGCTCCCGTAGGAAGTAGAGTCAGCCACTTCAAAACTTTCATCGTATTTGTAAACAGTAGCCGGTCCGATATTTTGAAACACAGAGTATCTTAATCCGTATTCGATAAATAGTTTTTCGGTAATTTCATGTTCATTAAGTATATATGCTGCTGATTCCATGGCATTACTTGTAGGCATTTGTATTTTTTGTTCAGAATTTTCATTACCAATGCCCTCTACCAGCCCGGGATTAAACATATGATATGCCGCATGAACTCCATATTTTACAGTATTCCGGGTATTAGCAAACCAGGTAAAGTCTGCCTTAAGATTAAAAGCTTGAATATCGCTTGTCCAATCAAAATCAAAGAAATCAGAGTAAACTCCCATTAAATAGTCAAAGTTGCTATAAATCAATGAAAAGTTTGAAAAAATTCTGCTATTAAAAATATGATTCCATCGCAGTGTTGTAGTCGCATTTCCCCAACCAATTTTAAACTCGTCTCCTAAGCTTAATATATCTCGCCCGAAATAACCAGAAAAGAACAACCTGTTATTATTGTCTATACGATAATTTAACTTTGTATTAAGGTCGTAAAAATATAGTTTGTTCCCTCTAAGGTTTGTGTCTTGAGAGAGGTATAAAAACAAGTCAGCATAAGTTCTTCTGCCTGATAGTAAAAAGCTGCTAACATCTTCCTGAATCGGCCCCTCAACTGTAAGCCTGCTGGAAATACTTCCAATGCCACCTGAAGCTTTATATTCTTTATAGTTTCCATCTTTCATCCTAATATCAATAACAGAAGAAAGTCTGCCACCATAGTTTGCAGGAATTCCACCTTTATAAATCTGAACATCTTTTATGGCATCCGCATTAAAAACACTAAAAAAGCCCATTAAGTGCGAAGCATTATACACATTAGCTTCATCCAGCAAAACCAGGTTTTGGTCAACGCTTCCTCCCCTAACTGTCAGGCCGGTTGATCCTTCACCGGCAGAACTAACACCGGGCAACAGCGATAAAGTCTTGAGAACATCAACCTCTCCCATGAATGACGGTAATGCTCTGATTGCTTCAACGCTTAACACATTAGAGCTCATCCTTACATCTGATATATTTCTGTCAGAACGCTCAGCTTCAATAGTTACACCTGAAATATCCTGGCTTAATCGTTCAAGGCTTTTATGTAACTCCTTGTTTTCTGTCAAATTAATTTGAATCACTTCAGTATTGTATCCTACATAAGAAATTTTCACAGTATAAGAACCTTCCGGAATACTAATGCTATAAAAGCCATAAACATTGGTTACTACTCCGGTAGATAATTCTTCTATCATAATAGTAGCCCCTATTAAACTTTCACCTGTTGACTTATCAGTAATGTAACCCTTTATTGAATAATTTGTAGAGTATTCTTCGGCTACTACATTTGAAAAAGCAAATAGAAAAACTACAGCAATAATAATATTTGTGAGTTTGCAGATTTTTTTAATTACAGAATATATCATTGGGGCATATATTAAAAAGCTTTGTAAAAATATTATCCTTTTGTCTAGTAACAAAAAAAGATTAACGATGTTTATGATTAATTATAAAAATACTTTCCTGCAACAGCTTAATTTTATTAAAGAAAATCTTTCGTTTCATCGCTGCTTTCCTTAGTGTTTTCCTTATAATACAGCCTTAAAAATATGTAGTTACAAAAAAAAAATCATTTTAATTTAAATAATAGGGTTTCACTGCGTTATTAATATTATTTTTTTTATAATTTAGCAACTTGAAAAGCTCTTAATAATAATTTTAATAAATGATTTATTATTTATAGTTGCTGTATTGTTTAACAAGTAATTGCCTGAATACAAATCAAATAAACTAAAAAAATAAGCACATGAAACTTAATGTAGGATTTATTAAATCAGTTTTGAATGTTTATGACGAAATGTCTCAAAATGGAATCAGCATTGTTTATTTAGGTGAGTTTCATCATCAAATAACCAAGATGTTCACATCAATGGCGGAAGATGACCTTGACAGGAAAGATGAGGAGAAAGGTATTATCAGAAGAGTGTATTCTGTGATGGTTGAAACTCTTCAAAACATGGCACGTCATAGTGATGAATTAGCCGATAAGTTTAACATCGGTAAGGGTTTGTTTATGATTGGCAAAAAAGACACCTCTTATTATGTAATAACATCCAACAAAGTTTCCAATGCTAAAGTAAAAACATTAGAAGCTGCAATAAAATAGGTTAATGCTGCTGACAGAGAAGGCCTGAAAAGCATGTATAAAAAGCAAATGACTGAAGGAACACTCAGTAGTAAAGGAGGAGCCGGCCTTGGACTAATCGAAATAGCAAAAAGAACTCGCAATAAGTTAGTATATGAGTTTTTGCCTCTTGATGAAAAAAGTCAATTTTTCATTTTAAAAGCAGAAATTCACGCCAGGAAGATAGAATGTTAATAACTTTTTAATGGCGATTTTGAAAATTCATTTTTATGTCTTTCGACATATTTGAGACGCCCATTGAGTTTTTAAAAGGAGTTGGCCCTCAAAGAGCCGAGCTTTTAAAAAATGAAGCAGGCATATTTGTATTTAAAGATTTACTACACTTTTACCCATTCAGATATATTGACAGAAGTAAATTCTACAAAACCTCAGAGGTTGACGAGAACTCTCAATACATTCAATTAAGGGGTACTATTTCAAACATTCAACTTCACGGACTAAAAAGAACCACCAGAATGACTGCCAGGTTTTCTGATTCAAGTGGTTCTATCGAACTGGTTTGGTTTAAAGGTTTTCGATGGTTAAAAAACTCTTTTAAGCCCGGAGTAGAATATATTGTATTTGGCAAACCCAACCGTTTTGGAAATAAAATAAACATTGCTCACCCCGAAGTTGAAGTTGTAAACCCGGAATCTATAAGCCAATTATCGTCAATGCAACCAGTTTACAGCTCAACTGAAAAGCTAAAATCTAAAGGGCTTGATAGCAAAGGCATAAATAAGCTTTTACAAAAATTACTGGAAAAAATCGGAAGCAGCATTCAGGAAACATTAAAAGAAGGCATTATTTCAGAGCTTAAGCTGATGAATAGAAAAGAAGCTTTAATTAATGTTCATTTTCCTGAAAACGAGGTTAAGTTAAACAAAGCTATTGCAAGGTTAAAGTTTGAAGAATTGTTTTTTCTTCAATTAAGCTTATTGAAGTCAAAGAATGAAAGACAAAAGAAACTAAAAGGCTTTATGTTTAAAAACCTGGGAAGTAATTTTCATGGGTTTTACAATAATTGTCTGCCATTTGAATTAACAAATGCTCAAAAAAGGGTATTAAAGGAAATACGTAGCGATACCCTGTCAGGAAAACAAATGAACAGGCTGTTGCAGGGCGATGTTGGCAGTGGCAAAACTATTGTTGCATTGATGACAATACTAATGGCTTTAGACAATGGGTATCAGGCTTGCATTATGGCTCCGACAGAAATCCTGGCACAACAACATTATATAAACATACAAAAGCTATTAAAAAAACTTGAAATAAATATCAGCCTGCTGACTGGTTCAACCAAACAATCAGAAAGGAAGCCGATTTTTGACAGCCTCATTTCCGGACAACTTCAAATTTTAATAGGTACACATGCACTGATTGAAGAGCAGGTTAATTTTAAAAAATTAGGGCTGGTTGTAATTGATGAGCAGCACAGATTTGGCGTAGCTCAAAGAGCAAAGTTGTGGGAAAAAACTCAGCAACCACCACATGTTCTTGTAATGACAGCTACTCCAATACCCCGTACATTAGCTATGACGCTTTACGGCGACCTTGATGTTTCTGTAATAAATGAGCTTCCTCCCGGCAGAAAATCAATTAAAACTATACACCGTACTGATTCTTCACGGCTGAGAGTGTTTTCCTTCATGAAGGAGCAAATAAATAAAGGAAGGCAAATATATGTTGTTTATCCCTTAATTAAAGAGTCTGAAAAACTGGACCTAAAGTTTTTAGAAGATGGGTATGAGAGTATTGCCAGAGAGTTTCCATTACCTAATTATGTAGTTAGTATTGTTCACGGGCAGATGAAGGCGGCCGACAAAGATTATGAAATGCAAAGATTTGCCAGGGGGGAGTCACATATTATGGTTGCAACAACGGTAATAGAAGTCGGAATAGATGTATCAAATGCATCTGTTATGATTATAGAAAATGCTGAAAGATTTGGACTTTCGCAGCTTCATCAACTGCGGGGAAGAGTGGGAAGAGGTGCCGACCAATCATATTGTATTTTGATTACCGGGAATAAGCTAAGCAATGATGCAAGAACAAGAATTAATGCTATGGTAAGCACAAATGATGGCTTTGAAATTGCAGAAACAGATCTTCAGTTAAGAGGCCCCGGTGATATCCAGGGCACTCAGCAAAGTGGCATAGTTGATTTGAAAATGGCAGATTTAGCTAAAGATGGAAAAATTCTTAAATATGCCCGCAATATGGCCAGGCAAATTCTGCAAAAAGATCCGGATTTATCATTACCTGAAAACCGCACACTTCTCCATACGCACAACAAGCTATTTAAAGAAAAGAGCAAATGGAGCAGGATCAGTTAATTTAAAGCAATTATCGTCTTTTAATTTCAAACTTTACCGGCACTGTAAACAATACTCTAACAGGTTGATTTCCCTGCATTCCTGGGTTCCAAGCAGGCATGTTTCTAACAACTCTTATTGCTTCCTCGTCGCATCTGCCACCAATTCCCCTGGCCAGTTCAACATTAGAAATTCTACCGTCTGGCTCAACAACGAAAGACACATAAACCGTTCCCTCTATTCCTGTTTCCAAAGCAATTCTTGGATACCTGATGTTATTTGAAAAATAATTCAATAAAGCTTCTCTTCCGCCCGGAAATTCAGGCATTACTTCAGCAAAATCAAAGATATATTTTTCATCAACTTCAGGTTCATTATAATTACTGATGTTGAGGGGGATAAAATCATCAACAAAAGTTCCGGGGTGGGCTTCAACATCAATATCAAAGTTATCATCAATATTCATATTATCATCGACAATATCAATATCCTGCGACGCTACGGGCTCCGGTGGTTCAGGTGGCTCTTCACGATGCATAACAGGAATATCCTCTACTTCATAAAAAATGCTCAGAGTTTCAAGTTGATAGGCAGGCCTTTCATATAGTTTCCACTCAAATGCAAGTAAAACACCAAACAAGGTTACTATTAGCCCAGCTTGAAAAAACAGACTTTTTATTCTTTCGATATTCGCACTTCGATTCTTTTTGGGTTCCATAGCTATAATTCTTTTAGGGTTAATAATTGTTAAATTTCTTTATAATAAAACGCAAAAAAGCTATGGAAAATTGCCTGATTACATTAGCAAAAGTGTTAAAAAAAAAGCCACCTGAAAATCAGGTAGCTTTTTTTATGAATATTATAAGATAATTCTTGATTAATTAAGCCTGAATGTAATAGGCATTCGGTATTGAACCCTCACCGGCCGGTCTCTTTGCCTTCCCGGCTGCCATGCAGGCATTGCCCTAACAACTCTAACAGCTTCCTCGTCGCAACCTCCACCTATGCCTCTTAATACTTCAACGTTAGAAACACTACCATCAATTTCCACAACAAAAGTAACGAATACTGTTCCCTGGATACCAGCTTCACGTGCAACTACAGGATATCTTATGTTATCCCTGAGATATCTCCTAAGGGCTTCCTCTCCGCCGGGAAATTCAGGTTGGTCTTCAACAATTTGAAAAATTACATCCTCATCTACTTCTTCCTCTTGTGTGGTAACTACTGGCACAAACTCTCTAACTTCTGTATCAACAAGTGCCTCAACATCCACAACAAAATCATCATCAATTTCTACATCATCATCAACAATCATTATATCTGTAGATGGTTCCGGCTCGGGAGGAGGTGGTTCTTCAGGCCTTGTAATCGGAATTTCTTCTTCTTCAATAAAGTCCATATCTAATGTTCCCAAGTCATATTCAGGCCTTTCATAAGTTCTCCACTCAAAAGCTACAAGAACTGCAATTAAGGTAACAATTATGCCAATCTGAAGGAACATACTCTTTTTCCTTTCAAGGTCGGCTTTTGGTGCTTTTTTTATCTCCATATCGTTTTTATTATTCGTTTATTAAACCTTATTCGATATTATAATCATACAAATTTATAAAATTATTTTTACTTTGCCTTTTTTTCACCCAAAAACTTAAATGCTTTAACAAAACCAGTGTTATAGGTAGTTTTAAAAGCCAAAACCCCAAGCAGAACACCTATTGCATTTGCTGCAAAATCAAAAAAATTACCATCTCTGCTTTCAAAAAAATAGTGCTGCATAATTTCTGTTAATGCCCCATAACTAAACCCGACAAATAGCACAACTATAATGCCGGCCGATTTTAATTCTATGTTATTCAGGTAATAAAACCCTACACATAGAAAAAACGCAAATACCAAGTACAATGTTGTATGAACGATTTTGTCAAAGTGTGGTATGTTTAAAAGTCCGCTTTCCGGAATAGCTTTTGCCGGCATACTAATAACAACAAATATAAACACGCCCCAAAAAAAAGCGGGGAGAAAGGGTTTTAATGTCATTATACAAAAAAACTTAGTTTCCGGTTTATCCAACAAGTTCTTTGTACTTGTCAGCTGGCAGTAATTCATCCTTTTCCGCCGGATTAGAAATTTTAACTTTAACAATCCATCCTTTACCGTATGGGTCTTTGTTTACGATATCCGGAGTGCTTTCAATTTCTTCATTAAATTCCAGCACTTCGCCTGAAATCGGCATAAAAAGGTCTGAAACGGTCTTAACTGCCTCAATTGTTCCAAATGCTTCTTCTTTATCAAGGCTTTCCCCAACTGTATCTACCTCAATATAAACTATATCCCCAAGCTCACTTTGAGCAAAATCGGTAATGCCAATAGTTGCAGTATCGCCTTCTATCTTTACCCACTCATGGTCTTTTGTGTAAAATAAATCTTCTGGAAATTTCATAATTGTATAGCTGTTAAAGGTTAATGATTAACTTTGAATTGCCATCAAAAATACAATCTTTTTTTTAGAATAAAATCATTAATTAGGGTTTTTTAATTTAGAAAGTCTGTTTTATTCTGACTTGAAAAGTTTTGTTAAAACATGATTATGCTTTTCTATTGCTTTGATTTAAAGGCAAGAGCATATAGTTTAATTTGTTTTATCATATTAACTAATCCATTAGAGCGAGTTGGCGATAAATGCTCCTTTAACCCTATTTTTTCAATAAAATCAAGTTCTGCGTTTATAATATCATCAGGTTTTTGGCCTGACAGTACTCTTATCAGCAAACTGACAATTCCTTTAGTTATTAATGCATCGCTGTCGGCAGTAAAAAAAACTTTGCCGTTTTCCATTTTCGCATGCAGCCAAACCTGCGACTGACATCCTTTAATTAAATATTGCTTTTCTTTATATTCAGGATTAATTTCCGGAACGGATTTCCCCAGTTCAATAATGTAGTTGTACTTATCAAGCCAGTCTTCAAACATTTCAAATTCTGAAATAATTTCCTGTTCTTTTTCTTTAATGCTCATGGTTGTATTTATTATGCAGGTTATCTGTAATTAATTTTCATCATCTTTTGAAGAGGTGGTGTTTTCAAATAACTGCTTTTTTTCTTCGTCAGGCAGTTCCATGTCTGATGAAATCTTAAATGGATTGGGCTTCCCAATTAGAAAGAAAACCAATCCCATAGCAGCTATATAAACCAGGTTTGTATCTGCTGTAAAACAAAAAACAAGGCTTATAATGATTATTCCGGATGCCAATAATGCAAACCTTATTAATAAAGCTTTGTAATACAGCATCATTTTTTCAGAAAGGTTAAAATCCTTTTCAATTTTCTTTATTTTTTTTTTGTGGAATAATGTATGCTACCGGAATATGAATTAAAAAAATCAATAAGCCAATATATTTAATTATTTCCGAAACGCTCCTGTCAACATCTATCAAGGCCCCAAAGTTATTGACCAGCAGAGAACTAATCAGTATTATCAATATTGTTAAAAAGAAAAATGCCGAATATAATACATTAATTTTTCTTAGTAGTTTGTATGGTTTTATGTTGCTCATCAGTTTACATTTTTATTCATAGTGTCAACAAAGCATAATTATGCAAGCATTTCCCGTGTTTTATGCAACGCATTTATAAAAACATCAATTTCATCAATTGTATTATAAACAGAGAAAGAAGCTCTGACAGTACCCGGGATATTAAAGAAATCCATAACCGGTTGTGCGCAATGATGCCCTGTTCTTAAAGCAATTCCAAGTTTATCAAGAATTGTTCCTACATCATAGGGGTGTATATTATCAAAAACAAAAGATACCAGGCTGGCTCTATCCTTTGCTAATCCGATAAATTTTATATTGCTAAAGTTTTTAAGTTCCTTTATAGCATAATCAAGCAACATATTTTCGTGATTGGCAATATTTTCAATTCCTGTTTGATCAATAAAGTTTATAGCTGCCTCAAATCCCAGCACACCGGCAACATTTGGCGTTCCGGCTTCAAATTTATACGGGAGTTCATTATATGTTGTTTTATCAAAAGATACTTCTTTTATCATTTCGCCTCCGCCCTGGTACGGGGGAATTTTTTCCAGCCACTCTTCTTTACCATAAAGCACACCTGTTCCCATTGGACCATACATTTTGTGTGCCGACATACAAAAAAAGTCACAATCAATGTCCTGAACATCAATTTTTAAGTGTGGCGCTGATTGTGCCCCGTCTATCAGGACAGGAATGTCATTTTTGTGAGCAATTCTGATTATTTCCTTTACCGGGTTAATGGTTCCCAAAGAATTACTTACATGCGTAATTGCAACAATTTTAGTTTTCTCACTGATTATCTTTTGGTACTCTTCAATAATTAGTTCTCCGTTATTATTCATTGGAACAACCATTAATTTTGCTCCTGTATCCTCACAGGCGATTTGCCATGGAACTATATTAGAGTGGTGCTCCATTGAAGATATAATTACCTCATCATTTTTTTTCAAATACTTCTTTGAAAAAGATGAAGCAACAAGATTTATTGCATCAGTTGTTCCACGTGTAAAAACTATTTCATGTGAATGTTTGGCATTCAAAAACTTTTGTGTTTTAACCCTGGCAGCTTCGTAGGCTTCAGTGGCTTTTTGGCTTAAATAATGAGCTCCCCTGTGAATGTTTGAGTTTTCAAAAGAATAATAATCATTAATTCTGTTTATTACCGATTTTGGTTTCTGTGTAGTAGCTGCATTATCAAAATAAACAAGATCATTCTTGTTTATTTTTTGATCTAAAACAGGAAACTCTTTTCTTACCAGGTTCACGTTAAAACTCATCAGCCTATGGTTTATATTTTGTTCAAATCAATATTAAATACAGCGGTTTCTTTGTCGTTGCAATGCAACAAGCACTGATCGCAAATAGATAGCTCACCTCTGAGCCTTTTCTCAACCATAATATTTATAGTTTCTCTTAATGCAGGTATAGAAATTTCATTAACTATTTCTGAGGCAAATGCATACATAAGAAGCTGTCTTGCTGTTTTTTCACACAATCCCCTGGAGTGCAGGTAGAATAATGCATCGGGGTCAAGCTGGCCAACAGTAGCGCCATGGCTGCATTTAACATCATCAGCATAAATTTCCAAATGGGGCTGTGTATATATTTTGGCATCATCAGTTAATAAAATATTGTTGTTATTTTGATATGCCTGAGTTTTTTGAGCATCCTTATTTACTAATACTTTTCCACTAAAAACACCTTTTGCCATATCATCAAGTATTCCTTTATACAGTTGGTTAGATGTACTTTCAGGTTCGGCATGTTTTACAAATACCTGGTTATCTGCAAACTGCTTATCATCAACAAGGTACAGCCCGTACAGGTCAGCATGGCAATTTTTACCGTTTATGCTCACATCAACATAGTTTTTTGTAAATCCACCGTTAAGAATAAGTGCATTATTCGAAACTTTGCTGCCATTTTTTTGCTGAATAAACAAATTTGTCAGCAAAGAAGAATTATCGCCAATATTTTGAACTTTATAGTTTTCAAACATTGCATTTTCTCCCACAAATACTTCTGATACAGTGTTTGAAAAATTAATGTTATGTACAAGGCTATGATCGCAATGAACAAGTGTTAGTTTGCTGTTTTTTCCTAACACAACAAGGTGCCTGGGTTGCAAAAACAATTTTTCTTCAGAGTTTACTATATTTATAATCTGCACCGGTTTAGATACTTCAACATTGTCAGGTACATAAATGAACAGCCCGTCTTGCAAAAATGCTGTATTTAATGCAACGAGCCCGGCTTTATTCATATCTGCTGCACTTCCAAGATATTTTTCAACAATGTCCGGATAAACTTCAATAGCTTTAGACAATCCTCCTATAATTGTGCCATCTTCTAACTGGGTAATAGGAGCATTTTTATAAACAAACCATCCGTTAAGCATAGTAACACTGAATGTGTCAAGGTCATAAACATCACATTTAAATATTTCCTCAACATTCATGCTGGTACTCTTACTTTTAAAATCAAAGTAGTAATCATGCTTTAGTCTTTTTTCAATATCTGCATGTCGCCAGTTTTCAGTTTTATTTGATGGAATGCCGTTTTCTTTAAAAATATTAATAGCATTGCTTCTCAGCAACCTCAGGTATTCGTTGGAGTTAGCATTTATAAGTTCCTTATTCTTATTATATATTTCGATAAATAACTCTTTCATCTATTCATTTTTATTGATTTAAACTACTCCGTACTCTCTGCTTTTTCGTTAATTCCAGCTTCCTTTTTAATCCATTCGTAACCTTTTTCTTCTAACTCAATTGCAAGTTCTTTAGAGCCGCTTTTCACAATACGCCCATCGTACAAAACATGAACAAAGTCGGGAACTATATAATCAAGCAGTCTTTGGTAGTGAGTAATAACAACACTTGCATTATCCGGCTTTTTTAACGCATTTACGCCATTAGCAACAACCTTAAGTGCGTCAATATCAAGCCCTGAGTCTGTTTCATCAAGAATAGCCAGCTTTGGTTCTAAAAATGCCATTTGAAATATTTCGTTTTTCTTTTTCTCACCTCCTGAAAACCCTTCATTTACCGAACGATTAGTAAGCTTAGATTGTATTTCAACGATCTTTTTTTTCTCTTCCATCAGCTTCATAAACTCCATGCCTGTAAGAGGCTCCAGCCCGTAATGCTTTCTTTTTTCATTTATTGCCGTGCGCATAAAGTTAATCATACTAACCCCCGGTATTTCAACGGGATACTGAAATCCCAAGAACAAGCCTTCTTTAGCCCTTTCATCAGGAGGCATATCTAAAAGGTTTTTACCCATATAAGTTACTTCACCGGAATCTACGGTAAAAATATCCCTGCCGGCTATCACTGAAGCTAATGTGCTTTTTCCCGAGCCATTTGGGCCCATTATAGCATGAACTTCCCCGGCGTTTACCTCAAGGTTAAATCCTTTGAGTATCTTTTTACCATTTATAGAAACATTTAAGTCTTTAATTTTAAGCATATCTTCAAATAAAAATTAATAATACTTTTCATAATTATCCCACACTACCTTCAAGGCTGATAGCAAGAAGTTTTTGTGCTTCAACAGCAAATTCCATAGGCAGTTTACTTAGCACATCTTTAGCATAACCGTTTACAATAAGCCCGATAGCGCTTTCCATATCAATTCCCCGTTGCAGGCAGTAAAAAAGTTGGTCTTCAGAAATTTTGCTTGTAGTAGCTTCATGTTCAATAACTGATGATTTATTGCCGGCTTCAATATATGGGAAAGTATGAGCTCCGCATTTATCTCCAAGCAACAATGAGTCGCATTGAGAAAAATTTCTGGCATTAATAGCTTTTTTCGCAGTTTTTACCAGGCCCCGATAGCTGTTATTGCTGTACCCGGCCGAGATACCTTTGCTAATTATAGTGCTGCTGGTGTTTTTTCCAAGATGTATCATTTTCGTGCCGGTATCTGCCTGCTGGTAATTATTGGTAACTGCTACCGAGTAAAATTCGCCTGCCGAGTTATCGCCTTTTAGAATCAAACTGGGATACTTCCATGTTACTGCAGAACCTGTTTCAACCTGAGTCCAGGATATTTTAGAATTATCCCCTTCACACACTCCCCTTTTAGTAACAAAATTATATACTCCGCCTTTACCTTCATAATTGCCCGGCCACCAATTTTGAACTGTTGAGTACTTTACTTCGGCATCTTTGTGTGCAATTATTTCAACTATCGCAGCATGCAGTTGATTCTCATCTCTAATAGGTGCTGTGCATCCTTCCATATAACTAACATAACTGCCTTCTTCGGCAATTATTAATGTGCGTTCAAATTGTCCTGTATTTGCTGCATTTATTCTAAAGTAAGTTGATAATTCCATAGGGCACTTAACGCCTTTGGGGATATAACAAAAAGACCCATCGCTAAACACAGCTGAGTTAAGCGCAGCAAAAAAGTTATCAGTATATGGGACAACTGTTCCCATGTGTTTTTTTATTAGTTCAGGATGCTTTTGCAGTGCTTCGCTAAAACTGCAAAAAATAATTCCCTTTTCAGCAAGCTCAGCCTGAAAGGTTGTTTTTACCGAAACCGAATCTATAACAGCATCTACAGCAACTCCTGAGAGTGCTTTTTGCTCCTCAAGAGGAATCCCCAACTTATTAAAAGTCTCAAGCAAATCCGGATCCACTTCATCAAGGCTTTCAATTTTAGGCTTTTTCTTTGGAGCAGAGTAATATATTAAATCCTGATAATCAATCTTTTGATAATCAACATGTGCCCAGTCAGGCTCCTTCAGTGTAAGCCAGTGCCTGTATGCTTTAAGCCTAAACTCAAGCATAAACTCCGGCTCATTCTTTTTTTTAGAAATATACCTGATAATTTCTTCTGACAAACCTTTGGGTGCGGATTCTGATTCAATTTCAGTATAAAAACCATACTTATAATCCTTTTCTGCCAGCTCTTTTAAATTGTTATTACTGTCTTCTGCTGCTGCCATTTCAACAATAGCTTTAATTTAGATTGATTTAAAATTAGTTTGCAAAGATAACAAACATAGGCCTGTAAATCAAAACCAAAAAAAATATATTTTGTTTAAAATTTAATCGTTTTTCGTAGATTTGTTATAGAAAAAAACAAGGCCATGGTTAATAAAACTATCATAAAGTTTTTTATTGTGTTGTCAGTTATATTTCAAACACAATGTAACAGAACGGTTGAAAAGCCGGATAGTGAGCCACTTCCTTTTAATATTACAAAAACAACCGGAACCACGATTCATAAAGACAGCGTTTTGCAGCCTGTTCCTTTTATCCCCGAGCCACCTGACAGAATTCCAATAAAAGCACCTGATACAGTTATTTATAAATCAAACATAGCTCCGGCAGGTAATCCAATAATAACGAAAGCCGGGCCTCCTCAAAAAAACACTCCGGGTGTAGGCAGTTATGCTGAGCCTGAGATTGTTTTAGCTTCAGAAAGAATTATTTACGGCACCAATCCACAACCTGTTGAAGCAAAAGATGCAAATGTAAGAGAGTATAACCCTTTCAGTTTTACATTTTATTCAAAATTGCAAGGATTAACACACGATGATGTATCATCTATTATGGAAGATAATGCTGGCAACATCTGGATTGGCACCTATGGTGGAGGAATAACAAGGTTTGACGGAAAGTTTTTTACACACTTTGATGAAAGTGTCGGCCTTAGCAACAATGCTATAAACAGTATTATTCAGGATAAAAACGAAGACATGTGGTTTGCCACATGGGGTGGAGGAGCTACAAAGTACGATGGTTATTCTTATACTCATTATACAGAAAATGAAGGCCTTAAAAGCAACTATTTGCTGGCAATAACTGAAGATTATTACGGAAATATTTGGTTTTCGTATTGGGAAGAAGGCGTTACAAAATTTGACGGGAAATATTTTACACACTACAATAAAAGTAATGGGTTAGGTGGCAATACTGTGTTTGACATTATTGAAGACAATAATAATAACCTGTGGTTTGGAATGAGTGACGGAGGCATATCAAGGTATGACGGAAACAGCTTTTATAATTACTCCAGCGACAAAGGGCTTCCGGGCAATAACATTCTTTCTCTTCATGAAGACACCAACAACAATATTTGGATTGGCACAAACGGATATGGTGTAATAAAATACGACGGAGAGTTTTTCTATAATTACAATACAAGTAACGGCCTTAATGACAACTTCATTGCTTCTATTATGGAAGACAACAATGAACAGTTGTGGTTTGGAACATGGAATGGTGGTGCTAATGTATTTGATGGTAAATTCTTCAAGTATTATACAAAAGACACAGGACTCAACGACAACTATGTCAGGTCAATGTATAATGATTCTAAAGGCAATATTTGGCTTGGCTTTATGAGTGGGGGTTTATCAAGATATTATGGTGATGTTTTTACTCACTTAAACAAACAAGACGGATTGATTAATAATTACATCACTCCTGTTTTTGAGGATACAAAAGGGCGGCTTGTTATAGGAGACAACATTGGTGGGTTTAGTATTTTTGACGGCAATAAGTTTTATCAATATACAAACAATCAGGGTTTTATGAAAAACTATGTCTGGCATGGGTTAATTGACAGCCAGGGCCGGATGTGGTTAAGTGGAGACCATGGCGTAAGCTACTTGCAAGATGATGCATATTATCAATACTCCACTCGGCAAGGGCTTTTGAGAAATTACATATTCCATTTTACTGAAGACTCGAATAATAATTTCTGGTTTGCTATAAGCGGAGGAGGCGTTACAAAGTTTGATGGAACTTATTTTACAAATTACACCGACGAACATGGGCTGCCTGATAATTTCACTTATTATGCATTCGAAGACAGTAAGGGCAATATGTGGTTTGCTACCTGGGGTGGTGGGGCATGTATGTTTGATGGTGAAACTTTTACCATCTTCGATGAAAGCAATGGCCTTGCCAATAATTATGTTTTTCAAATAATTGAAGACAAATTTGGAAATATTTGGTTTACAACCAATGGCAATGGATTGTCAGTTTTTACCGGAGAATATATAATTAACTTTTCAGAGACAGAAGGATTGGCTAACAATTATGTCCTTTCAGCGCTGGAAGACAACCAAAACAATTTATGGTTTGGAACCAGGTTTGGATTAAGCAAAATATCTGCAAAAAACCTTGGTTATATTAATAGCATCAACAAAAATGACTATAAAGCAGATGTCAGTAACAAAGTATTATTTGAAAATTATACTTATGCTGACGGATTTCTGGGGATGGGATGTAACAGGAACTCAATTTTTCAAGATAGCCGGGAAGTCTTATGGGTAGGGGCTAATGATCGCTTAACTGCATTCAACACAAATGCAGTAACCCCTGACACAATACCACCTAAAGTGAAAATAACCGGCATAGGGCTTTTTAATGAAAGAATTGACTGGGGTAGTATTCTTAACAACCAGGATACCACTTTCATATTAGGAAACGGAGTGCAGGCAAAAAACTTTAGCTTTGATAATATCAGCCGATGGTACTCTATTCCAAAAAACTTAAAACTGGCTCATAACAACAATCATATTACAATAAGCTTTGTTGGCATTACAACATTATTTGCTCAAAAAGTAACGTATAGTTATAAACTTGAAGGTTTTGATAAAGAATGGCATACGCCTACATCGCGCAATGAAGCTCACTATGGAAACCTGCCTGCAGGAAGCTATACGTTTAAACTAAAGGGATTTAACAGCCTTGGATACAGCAGTGATATAGAATACTTTTTATTTATAATAAAACCACCCTGGTGGCAAACATGGTGGGCTTATACTTTGTATTTTTTATCTTTTGCCTTGCTGTTCTATTGGTTTATAAGGTATAGAGAAAAATCATTATTGCTTGAAAACAAGCTTTTGAACCAGGAAGTGGAAATAGCTCACAAATCTCTTGAGTTTAAGAAAAACTTTCTCGCCAACATGAGCCATGAAATTAGAACACCCCTGACAGGAATTATTGGAATAACTGATATTTTATTTAAAACAGACCTAAAACCTGAACAAAAAACTCATTTAATAACATTAAAGCAATCAGGAGAAAACTTAAAAGAAATTATTAACCTGATACTTGATTATTCAAAAATTGAAGCAGGACAAGTCAAACTAAAAAATGAGCCATTTTCACTTGAAGATATCTTTATTCAAAACAAAACACTATTTCACACACTTGCCGATAGTGATAAAATATCATTTAATTACGAAATTAGCCCGGATATACCAAAATACCTGGTTGGCGACAGGTATAGGATTAACCAGGTAGTAAACAACCTTGTATCAAATGCAGTAAAATTTACAAATAAAGGCATGGTAAGCTTAAAAGCTGTTTTAGTTAATGACAATCTCAACGACACATACAATAAGGATCTGACAATTAAAATTCATGTTATAGATACAGGAATAGGCATAAAAGAAGAGCAGCAAAAGAACTTATTCATTCCTTTTTCCCAAATAGAACACAAAGATGTTCGCGAAATGGATAGCACCGGATTAGGTTTAGCCATAAGTAAAGATTTATCACAAATAATGGGTGGCGACATAGGTGTTAACAGCAAACCCGGCAAGGGAAGCGACTTTTGGTTTACTTTTAAAGCAAAAAAAGCTGACCAGTTAGAAAACCAAATTAAGGCTGAGTCGCCGTTAAGCGTGAATATTAAACCACTTAAAATTCTATACGTGGAAGATAAGCAAACCAACCGTACAGTTGTTAAAATAATGCTTGAATCCATGGGGCATAATGTAGAAGTTGCAGAAAATGGCAAGGAAGCTTTAAGCAAATTTCAACCAGGCCTGTTTGACCTTGTCCTTATGGATATTCAGATGCCGGTAATGGATGGCATTACAGCAACACAAACAATTAAGAGTAAATATAGCAACCCGCCTCCTATTATTGGACTTAGCGCAAATGCATTTGAGGGCGACCGCGAAAAATATATGAAAATGGGATTAGATGAATATATAACCAAGCCCATTAACGAACGAGACATTACATTTGTTTTTAGCAAGTTTTTTATGTCAGAATAGCCTTGCTAAATATCCTGATAGCAGGGCCAGCTTTTTTCCCCACAATTTTTTTTAAAATGACATTATTATTGAAAACCAAACTTGTGTTTTGTGAATAAAAAGAATTAAATTTGTAGTTGTTGCGAATAATCTAATCCTTTTTTAATAACAAAAAACCAAATAATTATGGCAGAAAAAAATTTTGGACATATTGAGCCAGGCTTAATCACGGGAAACGACATAAAAGAAATCCTTAATACTGCAAAGAAGCAGGAGTATGCACTACCTGCGGTGAATGTAATTGGCACACATTCATTAAATTCTGTTTTAGAAGCAGCCAAAGAAGCAAACTCACCGGTAATAATTCAGTTTTCTAATGGAGGAGCACAATTTTATGCAGGAAAATCTCTGTCAAACGATAATCAAAGAGCATCAGTAATTGGTGCTATTTCAGGCGCGAAGCATGTTGACCTGTTGGCAAAAGAATATGGTGTAAGGGCAATAATGCATACTGACCATGCTGCAAAAAAGCTTTTACCATGGATAGACGGACTTTTAGAAGCCAGTGAGAAAAACTTCAATAAGTTTGGCAAGCCTCTATATAGTTCTCATATGCTTGACCTTAGTGAAGAATCTCTTGAAGAAAATATTGAGATTTGTAAAAGATATCTTGAAAGAATGTCAAAAATAGGTATAGGCCTTGAAGTAGAATTAGGTGTTACCGGGGGAGAAGAAGATGGTGTTGATCACACCGGGATAGATAGCTCTAAACTATATACTCAGCCTGAAGAAGTTTACCAGATGTATCAAGCATTAAACAGTGTTTCTGACAACTTTACTATTGCTGCATCTTTTGGAAACGTACACGGTGTATATAAACCCGGTAATGTTAGGTTAGAACCTGTTATTCTTAAAAACTCACAGGACTTTATTAAAGAAAAGTGCAACACCGATGATAAGCCGGTTAATTTTGTATTTCATGGTGGCTCGGGGTCAAGCCGCGAAGAAATAAGAGAAGCTATTTCTTACGGCGTTATTAAAATGAATATTGACACTGATACACAGTGGGCTTTTTGGGATGGCGTAAAAAACTATTACAACAAGAATGAAGGATACCTGCAAGGGCAAATTGGCAACCCTGATGGAGATGACAAGCCTAACAAAAAGTATTACGACCCCCGGGCATGGCTAAGAAAAGGGGAAGAATCAATGAAAACAAGGTTAATAAAGGCCTTTGAAGACCTTAATGCAATTGACAGAAATTAAAACAATCATAAATCCTCAGAGAATGTTTCAAAAAAGCATATTTTGGCTTATTTAGTTGAATATGCTTTTTTGTTACACCCTCTGTTTTTCATCATTAATAAAGCTGGTTTATGATTCTTCTTTATGCTCCAAAAATTACCAACAGGATAAAGTACACTGCTTCACTATTGCTGGAAAGCTTGTGTAATCTTGATATTAGTTTTACCGATAACTCATCAGAGTATTTAAACCATAAGGGCCCTCGCATAAACTACTCCCAAACCCCATTGTTTTCTGAAGAAATTTTTATTTATTCTCAAGGCCTGCTGGCAAAAAAGGGGGTTAAAAACTTCAAGCCGAAAGTATCCAAAATAAATGGGTTGCCGGTAATTTTTGCGGGCTTATCAAATCATTGCCATTTCGGTTTTGATATTTTTGCTGCCAGCTTTTATTTTGTTTCCAGGTATGAAGAATACCTGCCCTACAAAAAAGACGTACACGGGCGGTTTGAAGTTCACAATAGCCTGGCTTTCAGAAATAATTTTATCGAAATACCGGTAGTTAATCATTACGCTATCTTAATCTCAGAAGCATTAAATAAAGCATTCAAAATAAAAGCGAAAGCTAACAACTTTGAATTTATTCCAACATACGATATTGATATAGCCTATAAATACAAAGGCAAAGGTTTAGTCAGGAACACAGGAGGCTTTTTAAAAGATTTGCTCACTTTAAAGTTTAGTCTATTACGTGAAAGGCTAAGTGTATTGACAGGAAAAGCCAAAGACCCTTTTGACACATATTCGTTTCAAATAGACACACAGAAAAAACATGGCCTAAAGCCTGTTTACTTTCATCTTGCTTCTGATTACGGGCCTTACGATAAAAACATATACGTTTACAGCAAAGCATTTGAATCATTAGTAAAGAAAACCAGGGACTATGCAACAACCGGGATTCACCCGTCTTATGACAGCTTTAATAACGAAACCCGCTTAAAGAAAGAAATTAAACGGTTTTCAAAAATTGCAAATCAGCCAATATCTCACTCACGACAACACTTTA
>PWND01000134.1 GCA_003557965.1 Bacteroidales bacterium
ACTATTCCTAACTTAATGGTGAATGCCATTACTCTTTCTATTGTGAAATATTCAAAAAACGTAACATCTTCCAGATAATCCCATCTAAGCTGGTCAATTGCCTTTTCCCTCTCCTGAATGTCATCAAGTTTGACGATATTCATCAGGTCATCAACATAAATATACTCATTGCTTAATCCAAAATCACGGGCATGGCTCTTGCGAATAATCTCTGAGGTTTCCGTTGTTCCTATGATTTGGTTTTCATATTTTACATCATGCTTTCTGCTGATAAGGGCAGTGATGATGTTTTTTATATTCATATCCAATTCATAATATTCCCTTAAAAACTCATTATCATGCTCAAGCATCTCATCGTAAAACAAAGTTATAAGCTCATTTTCAAGGCTCATGTCGGGGTACTTACGTTCATCAGCTTTAACGCCATTTATAAATACAGTCATGTAGTTAGGCAATGCTGATGGTTCTTTGAGTTCTTCTTCAAGAAATGCCGGGGAGAAGTTCCCTTTCTCTTCAAATTCTTTATCTTTCTTCTCGATTAAATTAAGCAGGTTTTTGTTATCATAAGGCAGAAAAATCTTCTCTACAAGCTTATAGTCAGCAGGATGCACTTCTGTTTTAAGTTCATCTTTAAAAGACAACTGGTCAAAAACCAGCTTATGGGTTTCAATGCTTATATCCTGAAGTCCTGCAACGAGGCAGTAATAGTTTCGCTTAATTTGCATTATCCGTTCTTTCTTTTTTCAGAATTTCAAAATCTGTAATTTAAGGCTGAATGAATTAGGCCTTTTTCTCATAAAGAATCTCTATCAGTCTTGGGCGAAGATATGCTTTAAAGAAGTTTTCAAAATCATCTTCTCCGAATGAGATAAGGAACCCGCCATCTTTAGGTCCAATTTTGAAACCACCTTTCACAGAGTCGCCAAACTCAACTTCGAGACCTTTTTTAAGAATATCCTGGGTCTTTGATTTGAAGAACTCTTCAAATTCCTTCTTTTTTTCTTCCGGCAAAAGCACAGAGAGCTCAACCGCTTCATTGCTTTTGGGATCCCAGTTTTTGACTAAGGTTTCGATGATATCTTTGGTAAATTCAACATCTTTGAATGCGCCCTTTACTTCAGGGTTAATTGCCTTGAATTCAATCAAAGAAACAACTTTTTGCTTAATGTCAGAAATAGCCTGACGGGCTGCAAGCTGCAATTCATTTAAGCTGTTCTTTTTCAGGTCTGCGGCTTCTTTTTCTGCCTCTTTCCTGATCTTTTCAGCATCACTGTTTGCCTTTTCAAGCATGTCGTCAGCTTTCTTTTTTGCTTCAGCTTCAATTTTTTTTGCCTCCTCATTGGCTTTTTCTACACCCTCAGAATAAATCTTTTCGGTAAGTTCCTGAAGTTTTGTTTGCATGATATCCGGAATTTTATTAAAAACTCATTTAATAACTATCAATTTTTTTTATTTTCATTGAAAAAGTAAAACTTACATCCCGATAAAAACAAATCAATTTTAAAATTACTATGGATGCAACGTTTTAGCCTATTACGAAAGTAATTCTTTTATAGAGTTTTAAATAATAAAACTGATAAAAGAATGTGCGAAATTATCATTTTTTTTTCAAAAAAATAAAGTATCATATTTTTTTATCTATTTAGTTTTAGTTTTTACAAAAAATTAACTTTGAAGGCATATTTTATATATAATTGACAAATTAAATCATAGAAAAGCATAGTGATTATTGATTTTTTCAGATATTTGCAGTCTAAGTGAGAAAAATATAAGAAATGGCTAAAACGGGCTTAGTAAATAGGTTTCTTTTGTGGCGGTCGAAAAACGTTAGTGATAGAAATTTTCTATTATTTTTAAGCATTGTTATAGGTATTTTGGCTGCTATTGCTGCTGTTATTCTTAAAACATCAGTTCACTATCTTGAGTACTGGGTTAGAAATATTCCGGGGAAGCACATGGAAAACTGGTTTTTGTTGGTATTCCCAATCATTGGAATATTAATAACGGTATTTTATGTCAGGACATTCGTAAAGGACGACATAAGCCATGGTGTTTCGCGTATATTATATGCAATATCGCGCAATAAGGCTGTGATGAAGCTTCACAATACTTATTCTTCGGTAATAGCATGTACATTTACGGGAGGCCTGGGTGGATCAGTGGGGATGGAGGCACCTATAGTGTCAACGGGTGCAGCAATTGGCTCTAATGTAGCCCAGGCTAGTAAACTTGGTTATAAGAGAACTGTTTTGCTGTTAGGATGCGGTGCTGCTGCTGCTATTGCTGCTATTTTCAAAGCTCCTATTGCAGGGTTGATTTTTGCTTTGGAAGTATTAATGCTCGACCTTACCATGGCTTCCATCATACCTTTGCTAATCGCAACTGTTACAGCAGCAATATTCTCCACAATATTTCTTGGAGAACAAATAGAATTTTATTTTACGCTTCAAGACCCTTTTCAATTTGGGCATATCCCTTTTTATTTGCTGTTAGGCATTTTTACAGGAGTAATATCTCTCTACTTTACATGGGTAAACTCCCAGGTAGAAAAGCGTGTTAAAAAAGAAAAATCACCATACTTAAGAGTTATAAAAGCAGGATTGATTTTGGGCATCCTGATTTTTATTTTCCCTCCTCTTTTTGGTGAAGGTTATATGGGCATGAGGTCATTGCTTTCGGGTAATCCCGGAGAATTGCTTGACAACAGCATTTTTGCATACTTTATAGATGAAGCCGGGCTTATGTTTTTGGGCTTTCTGCTATTAGTGCTGCTTTTTAAGGCCGTTGCAACGTCATTAACAACAGGAGCAGGCGGAATAGGTGGTGTTTTTGCACCAAGCCTGTTTATTGGAGGAATAGCAGGATTTATTTTTTCGAGATTTATAAACATATTTGGAGGGCAGTATATTTCTGAAAGAAATTTCTCCCTGGTAGGCATGGCAGGTTTAATTGCAGGAGTCATTCATGCACCACTAACGGCAATATTCCTGATAGCAGAAATTACCGGTGGTTATGAATTATTTATTCCGCTTATTATAACATCATCTTTAGCATATATTACTGTAGTATATTTTCAGCCTCACTCTTTATATACGAAAAATCTGGCCAGGAAAGGCCAATTAATCACTCACCATAAAGATAAAGCTGTACTTACAATGCTTACCGTTGAAAATGTTCTGGAAACAAAATTTTCTAAAATAAAACCTGAACAAACGCTGGGCGATCTTGTAAAGGTAATTGCAAAATCAAACAGAAATATTTTTCCAGTTACCGATGACTCCAACAACTTCATTGGCCTGATAGTTTTAGATGAGGTGCGTGAAATAATGTTTGATAAAGCGAAATATAATAAGCTGACTGTTAGAAACCTGATGATAAAACCCGATGTCCTTGTTAATATTAATGACCACATGGATACAGTTATGCAAAAATTTAAAGAATCCGGCATGTGGAACTTACCAGTTGTTGAGGATGGCAAATATCGTGGTTTTATTTCCCGCTCTAATGTTTTTAACCTTTATCGCAATATGCTAATTGAATTCTCCGAAGAATAGCATGATTATGTTAAATAGTTTTAAGAAAAATGTATCCGTCAGGAATTTTTGTACTTTCATTGATTAATTCATTTATTAGAAATAAACCAATCTTATAATCGTGAAAAAAATATATTACTACATCACATTTTTAATTGTTTTTTCCGGATCAATTAAAATAAATGCACAATCAGACATACAGATTAAAAAAGTTTATGAAATACTTAATGAAAAGCCGGAAGTTTATTTAAGCTTTCCTGCCAATAACTTTTCCGATGACCTAAACTTAGTTGTTTCTCTTGACTATATTAAACAAAACAGGGCTTATGTTTATGCTAATTATGAAGCTTTTCAAAAGTTAGTGGAGCTTAATATTGATTTTAAGGTTGAAAGGAGCCCGGGCGATATTGACTTTGACCCGAATATGAAAACATGGGAGGAAATCCAGCAAAGAGGGCTGGTGGGAAACTGGGATTTTTATCCTACTTATGAGGCCTATGTTGGCCTGATGTATCAATTTGAGGAGGACTATCCCGATATGATAGAAATTTACAACATCGGTGAAACTGTTATGGGCAGGGATTTGTTATTTGCAAAACTTACATCAAATGTAAATGAGGAAAAAGCAGTGCCAAGATTCATGTACTCCTCCACAATGCATGGTGATGAAACTGCAGGATTTGTTTTACTCCTCAGGCTTATTCATCACTTTGCTGATAATTACGGTTCAGATGATGAAATAACATACTTGATGGATAATTTTGAGCTGTGGATATGTCCAAACGAAAATCCTGACGGGACTTACACTAATAATAATTCAACAGTTAGCGGGGCAACCAGGGGCAATGCAAACGGTGTGGATTTAAACAGAAACTATCTAAATCCTGTTTATCAGCATTCGGTTCAGGAACCGGAAACTGTTGCAATGATGAACTTTGTAGATACTATGGGTTTTGTTATGTCGGCTAATATGCATGGTGGTATTGAACTGGTAAACTATCCTTTTGACAGTTGGACAAGCAATAACAGGCAGCATGTTGACCACGACTGGTTTGATATGGTATCCAAGGAGTATTCTGATACGGCTCAATATAACAGCCCTCCGGGTTATATGACAGCTTATGGCGGCTATACTCACGGCGGCGACTGGTATGTGATTTATGGCAGCCGCCAGGATTATTTAAATTACTATAATAGCTGTCGCGAAGTTACACTGGAGCTTTCCAACCAAAAACTGCTTGATCCGGGTTTATTGCCGGCTCATTGGAATTACAACTATCGGTCATTTGTAAACTACATTAAACAAGCAGGATACGGAATTACCGGCACGGTAACAGATGCAGCCACAGGAGAAGGTGTAATAGCAAAAGTTGAACTCACCGGCCATGATAGTTACTACTCTTACGTTTACTCAAGGTACCCGTTTGGCAATTTCAACAGGCCTGTTTTGGAGGGTAGTTACGATGTAAAAGTTACTGCCGAAGGCTACTTCCCCGTTGAAATAGAGAACGTAAGCGTTACAAACCACGATTCGGTATTTTTAGGTATTGTTCTAACAGACACTGAAACTGATGAATACACATTAACATTAGATGTACAACCTGATGGTGCAGGCAGTGCAACAGGAGAAGGCGTGTATTATGAGCATACCAATGTACACCTTAGTGCATCAGCCAATGAAGGCTATGTGTTTAAAAACTGGACATCAGGTGGCGAAGAAATAAGCCAGAACGCTTCATTTTACTTCACCATGCCGGGAGAAGACATTACGCTGATTGCTAATTTTGAAGTTGGAAGTGATGTTTATGAAACGGAAAAAACGGCTGATATTGAAATATATCCAAACCCATCTAATGGAATATTCAAAATCCATTCACAGGAAAACATTTCTAACATTGAGGTATATTGTATAAGTGGCAAAACTATAAGAAATGAAAGCATTAATAATAACTATGCTTCAATTGACTTAAGTGCCCAAAATAATGGCGTTTATATTTTTCATATAATTACAAAAACTAACACGATAGTACGTAAAGTTTATTTGCATAAATAGTTGTTTTACTGTGAGTTGGTGGATTGGTTGATTGGTTAATTGGTTGATTGGGAAAATAGTTTACTGGGTAATTGGTTGCACTTCGGCAGGCCCAGTGTAAAATTTCGGATGTGGGATTTCGGATATCGGATTTTTTGAGCAATGGTGGTGCCCTTCGGAGTTTTCCGGAAGAAAGGTTCTATTTAGCCACCAATGCCAAAATAGACGTTGCGGGCTGGCAAGGCAAAACGCAGAAATTAATGTGCAAATGTGTTAATGAGCAAATTAGTTAATTGGTTGATTGGTTGATTTGGGAATTGGTTAAATGGAAAATTAGTTAAAATGCTGTAGGATTTAAGTTTG
>PWND01000095.1 GCA_003557965.1 Bacteroidales bacterium
CCCATGAGTGTGCTGTATTCCAATTGCTTATATTTGTTGATGTTATTCCGAATGCAGGGCTGGCTTCAAATACAGGGTCAGCTTCGCTAAATTCAGTAAGGTAATTCTCAGCAGCGTGGTCACCCCATGAGAAAGCTTCATCCCAATTATCTATATCACCATCGGTAATATCTGCGGCAGGGCTGGCAGTAAACAGATCTTCAATACTAATCCATTCAGTCCCGTCGTGATAATAAAACAGATTATTATCAGTATCATAAACCAAGAGGCCTTGTTCAGGGTTTGTAATCGACTCTCGTTGGCCGGAATCCATCCGGGGAATTAATAACCCTTTATCAGTAGATATTAATTCAAAAATAGCCGACTCATGTGGAGCCTGACCATCTTTAGCTTCCTCCGAAATAACTATTCCCTGGCTAAAACACAGAGCCGGTATAAAGGCCAGTACAATAACTAAGCTTTTTGTTAGAATGTTTTTGTTTTTCATTGGTATGGCATTTAAGTTAATAAAATTATTAGTTTTTGTTAGCTTCAATTTTATAAGTAGTTAATACAATGTAAAATTATTTGTAAAAGATGACTTGCACAATCCGCAAAATTCCTGACTTTTTTATCAGTAATTTATGCAGTTATTTGATTAGCTCTTCAATTGACTCAAGACGTTTTTCAAAATTTTCAATTTTTACATTTTGCTTATTAATAATTTCCTGTTGCTCTTTAATTGCATTAATTAAAACAGGGACTAATTTTTCATACGACATGCCCCAAAGTTCATCGGAATCATTTTGTGGTTTACTCACAACTTCAGGTATTATCGAGTACACATCCTGCGCTATCAATCCAATTGCCCGGCAACCACTTTCTTTAACAGACAATTGGTTGTTCAGTATTACAGAGCTATGGTGAAAGTATTCCACAGGTTGAAGCTTTAACACTTCATCAAGTCCGTACTCAAGTACTTTTTTATCAGATTTAATCCTTTTGTCTGAATATGTAACCCATTCTGTAGCCATACCTCTGCCATAAAATCCATCAGGCATAGCATTATTTGGTAGTTGAACAGAGTAAGCGGGACTGGTAATGTCTTGAACTCCCATATTCCCATTTTTCAAAATGGTAAGTGCATTAGAGCCCATTTCCGGGTTATTTGGGTCAGCATTTCCAATAACAAAAAGCCTGTCTGTGGGAATCCAATCATTGGGCGAAACAGGCATATACGGTTCATTAAAAGAGCCAATAACAATTTCATGTGCTGAAAGAGCATTCAGGTGGCTTCCAATAACGACAGATTTGTTGCCATGTGCAACAGAAATTTCACCCATTGCAATAGAACCATATCCTTCAGCTTGGGTCAAAAAGCCAGAGGCAAAGCTTAAAACGCCCGAAGCTTCAGAGTTCCATCCCATAGAAACGCTACCCATATTATAGGTAGATGCATTATACCCCATGGCAACGGAGTATGGCCCGTAAGCATTAACACCTGTGCCAATAGCCAGTGCTCCATCACCTCCGGCCAAAGCACCCAACCCAAACGCCAGGGCGTGATCACCTGCTGCTGTGGTTTGGATATCTGCATTAACATTACCCAGTGAGTCAACTCCCAGGCTTCCAAAAGCATAACTCCCGTTACCCTGTGCAATAGAAAAGCTTCCAAAAGCAAAAGCATCTTCACCTAAGGCCTGTGCATGATCACCAAATGCAAATGAGTTATTATTATCAGCCAATGCATTTTTCCCGATAGCTGTTGAGTAATCACCTAAAGCCTGTGACATAAAGCCAAAAGCCTGCGACCTGTTTCCACTGGCTTTCGTTTCGTATCCTATTGATAGAGAGTTAAAGCCCACATCTTCCGGGTTTTCGATTAAAACCTGGCCTGCAAGGAAAGCATTTTTCAGGGGATACCATAGAATTCTTGGTTCACTTGGAGTAACAATTACACTTTCATCAGAAACTGTTTCAACATTAAAAAAGCTTGAGCCCGGCATATTTTTCTGGCTGGTAAACCCACCAACAGCAAATCCGCCACGAGCTGTTTTTCCCGGCCTGTCGTCAATATATATTCTGGTACTGTCTGGAGTAACACGTAGTAAATCCTGAAATCCTTTTTGAGAAGTAAACCCACCAACTGCAAATCCCCCCCTGGCTGTTTTGCCTTCTTCAGCGTTAACATAAATCCGAACAGAATCACGCGTTACTCTTAAGAAATCAATTCCTGAATGATCTTTTTGAGAGGTAAATCCGCCAACAGCAAATCCGCCACGGGCTGTTTTATCTTCATCCTCACTATCATCCACATATATTCTAACGCCTTTTTGATAAACAGCAAAAACTTTATCGCCATTATCATTCTTAACAACAAATATGGGGTCATCTTTTGAGTCTTTCGCAGAGCCTGCAACTTCAATTCTTTCATGTGGCCTAATTGTAGTAGCATTATCCCAAAAGGCCATTCTGCCGGGCACACCTTCCTCTATATTTCCTTTACCGGTCATCGTTCTAATCCACTCACCTTGTCCATCTTTTTCTGATAAGCTGTAATAATAAAAGCTTTTCTCATTAATATCATAAACAATAAGCCCGTCAGCAGGATTTTCAATGCCATTTCTCTCATCACTTGTTAATCTGGGTATTAAAATACCTTTATCGCTAGAGCGAATTTCAAATATTGAGGATTCGTGTGGTTGAGTTTTTGTTTCTTCTTTCTCAATAACAACTCCCTGGGCAATTACAATATTTGATATTGTAAACAATACAGCAAACAATACCAGTATTCCTTTAGAGGGAATGAGAGTTTTATGTTTCATAACATTAAGAGGTTTTGGTTCAACATAAATTTGTATAATATTTTTAGTATAGCTAAATAAAAAACCACACCTGTTATAAAACTTATAACCGGTGTGGTTCATCTAAGAGTTATTTCCAGGTATAATTTTGGAGTTTATAATTTAAACATTATAAAACATTAAAGTTGTTATTCTTTACTCAACAATAATTATTTTTTGTTTGTATTTTATATTAGCCCCTTCCTGAATTCTTAAGAAATACACTCCACTATTCACATCAGAAGAAATATTGAATTCAAGAGACTGTTGCCCTTTATTGAATTCTTTTCGTGGAATTTCGTGCACTATTCTACTTCTTTCATCAACTATATCAACTGACAAGACGGCATTTTCGGGCATATCAATTTTTAATATAAAGTTTCCTCTGTTCGGGTTAGGATAAACAGAAAACGCATCATCGTATGTTAAATCGGCAATAAATGTTCCGTCGCAAGGGCTGTATGTAATTACATTAACGAGATTGTTTGCTATATTTGCAGCTTCAGCTTTACCCCAGGTAATATCGCTGGCATCAATATTTTTAATTTGCATCAGGTCAATTTCGCCTTTACCAAATGTAGAGTTGGTCATGCTATAGATAATTCCCAGGCCTGTATTATTATTAAAAGCAATATTATGATCTGAATACAGCAACGACTCAACAGTAACCTCACTAAGGTTGTCAGCTTTAATTTCGAATAATAAAGCGGTAAGGGTGCCATCGCTATCAAGTGTAACATTGCCGTCTTCTTGCAGCGTCATATATGCAATATCAGATATAATGCTAAACTTTGGATCATAAGTGCCAAGAATAATTTGAATAATCGCAGTTAAGTCGGCAGTCGTGATTACTCCGTCGCCGTCAATATCAGCATTTTCAAAGTTAAACCCCGGCGGAGGATTTTCAGGGTCTGTTATATAATTTACCGTTATCACAACATCCAGTACATTAACAACTCCATCATCGTTAACATCACCCATCAGTGGTGCTAATTTAGATGTAGCTAGCCTGAACATTCCAAACATATCAGTCACATCGTAGCTATCAAATAAATTCTGGACATAAGATATGCTATTAACACCCAGGTTTATCCACTCAAGGTCAACATCATTCCAAAGAGCAACAATAAGGCCGTCGGTGTCAGGAACCTCGCTATAGTCATCATCCCATGTTAAAAAAACCCTGGCCTCAACATCAGAGTCAGGCTCCATTGTCCATGATTCTACATTACTTACTTTATCAATAACTACCCCATTTACTTCATTACCCTCCACCTGTGGGTCATCAATCCAGCCACCGCCAATATGATTGTGAGAAGCAGTAATAGTAGCAGCCCCATCTAAATTATTAAATGCAATTGGCCTATAATAATTGTTGCTACCAAGTGGGAACAAGAATGCATCTCCTATGTCAGCTACTTTAGCCATATAACCATTAATGTGGCTGGCGGCTCCAGCGGAATTCCATGTAGCATTTTCAGCCATGGTTAAAACATTATCCTCAGTATTGTAAATAATACCATTTACCAGGCTCAACACACCCGATATTACTAACGGAGTATTTAAGTTTAAATCTCCGCCAGGTTTATCTATCAGTAAATTCTGCAGTTCAGGGGTAATGCTTCCGCTAATATTTTGCGTAATATTACCCACAAACGCCAAGGTGCCGTTTTGCCCCTGATAAGGATGAAAGGGGTTAGAAGTTGTATTAATATTTAAATCTTCAAACAAATCAATATGGCCTGCTGAATATACATTTGCCTCATTACCATTATTGTTGCTAATGTTTAAATCCATATCCAGAACACCAACATACATGCCTTCAGTAATATACACATTCACACCTGAAATATTAATAACATCCTGTGCGCTTAGAATAGTAGGCGAAGTAGCTATTATAAAAGCTAAAATTGTTGTGAGTTTTTTCATATTAAGTATGTTTAAATTGTTTCTATTTGCTTATTGTTTAAGGATTTTGAGCTGAATCCACTCTTAACTAAACTTCCTTAAATATTACACTTATGTTTAAAATTTAAAATTATGCATTTTTTTAGTATTTGCAAAAAAAAGTTAAAGGTTTTTTTCTCAATAATAATTAAAAGATTTTATAACACAGCAATAGCAGACGTTCCCATTACAAAATACTAAAAATTAGTTATCAACAAAGAACATTTTTTCTAACTGCTTAATACGAGCATTCAAATCATTAATTTCTTTTGCCTGGTTTTCCAGTTCTGAAATTTGTTCTTTCATAATCTTAGCTTGCTCTTCCTGTTTGGTAATTAAATTTTGCTGTTCCTGAATTGCTTTAATAAGCACAGGAATTAGTTCAGCATTATTAACCAGCCTGAAATCTTCAATGGTTTCATCATCAATTATTTCTTTAACTACATCAACAATTTCAGGAAAAACAGTTTCAACATTTTGAGCAATAAGGCCAAATGTGTTTAAATTATCAGAAGACTTATATTTTACTGGTTCAATTTTCATAATAGAACTTAATGCATTATCAATTGATGAAACTGATTCAATGAACCTTTGGTCTGCCGCAGTATAAAATCCTGATTTATCAGCCCTTGCTGTACCGTTAACAGTAAGCAAGCTGGTTGGAGCATTATATCCGAATTCCGCAGGGTTTCTCAAAACAAGCGGGAGAAAATTTATCATATTGCCATTTTCGTCCACATCAAAAAACTTCTGAGTAAATTTTTCATGTTTTAAGCTGTGCCATTTGGGATCCTGGTATGCAACAAAATCTATATCGTAATAGCCTGATGAAGCCAGGTAGAATCTTCTTTCCCAGCCATCTTCAAGAACATTAACCGGAGTTTGAAATTCAACCTGCACAGTATCTCCGTAATTTAAAACCATATACCGGCCATTTCTTTTACGAATATTCTCATAATCTCTGGATGCTGATATTATCCTTAAAGTATCAACAAAAAACATGTTTTCCATTACATTAACATCCTTTTGAACAAGAAAGATATTGTCAATATATGAAGTTTCAGGCTCGTTTAGAATTATTAAAGCACTGAGTTCTTCAGTTTTTC
>PWND01000176.1 GCA_003557965.1 Bacteroidales bacterium
AGAAACTCTTGAAGATTTGTCGGCATGGATAGGTTATAGCTCAACCGATGCAACTGACGATGCTGACTTTGAAGGAGCAGGTTGGACATGGATAATGGCTGATTTAAGTACATACGAGGAAGGATTTGAAAATAACAGCCAGTACTATGCTGATATCGGAAGCGGCATTGACACCGAAGACACGTATTATTATGTAAGCCGTTTTAAATGGGATGAGGATGATTTCGTTTATGGTGGCTATAACGAAAGTGGTGGTAACTTTTGGGATGGGACAAATAATGTTTCAGGAGTGCTTACTGTTGAAGAAGAGCCGGACCCTGAAATCGGGTGGGTAAACCTCCAGCACCCGGAATTCGGAGAAATTGCACCTGAAAGTGAGTTTTTAGTTTATGCCAGGGTATTTATTGATGGCATTACTGGCTCAGAAGCCACAGCAGAAACTCTTGAAGATTTGTCGGCATGGATAGGTTATAGCTCAACCGATGCAACTGACGATGCTGACTTTGAAGGAGCAGGTTGGACTTGGATAGAGGCTGATTTAAGTACTTATGAAGAAGGCTTTGAAAATAACAGCCAGTATTTTACTGATATTGGAAGCGGTATTGACACCGAAGGCACATATTATTATGTAAGCCGTTTTAAATGGGATGAGGACGATTTTGTTTATGGTGGCTATAACGAAAGTGGTGGTAACTTTTGGGATGGAAACGATTATGTATCCGGAGTATTAAATGTGGAAATCCCCGGCCCAAATTTTGGAATTCGTGATGAAGATGGCGAAAAGCTTCCGGAAATTACCTATTGGCATACAGAGCTTCCTGGCGATGTTACAGAAAAAGGGTTTGATTTTGATGGTAATGATTTTGGAGAAATTGAAGAATTTTTCATCAAAGGAGCGTCTATTAAAACATGGAAACAAGATGGTGCTGATGTGCATAGTGCATTTTTTCATTATAAGGTTTGGAAGCAAACTGATGATGAGCCCGAAGACTTTAATACTATTGAAGTTGAATGGACTTCAGGAAATGCAGAAGATGGATGGGACGAAGGGATAGAAGGTAACCAGACCTGGGCTGATTTTGGTAATGAAATAAATATTGCCTCTGGACTGGCAAAAGGATTATATTATTTAAAAATAAAATTTAGTATTGAAGGAAGTGGCATACCCGGAAAAACTGAAGATGGGCCTTTTGTTGCAGAATTTGAAATGCCGTTTTTAAGCAGTTCTGCTGAAATTCTGGCATTTGAGTTAGCAGAAGAGGCTCAATCTGCAATTATTAATAGTGATAACGCTGAAGTAATTGCAGAAGTTCTTTTTGGTACTGATATTTCCCAGCTTACACCTTCTATAACAATTTCTGCCGGTGCAACTATAAACCCTCCGGGAGGTACAGAGCTTGATTTTACTCATGGAGTTATATATGATGTTACGGCTGAGGATGGGGTTACTGTCAAAACTTGGTCAGTGTCTGTTACTGTTGCTGATGAGGTTATTGACCCTGATATATTATGGGCAAACCTTCAGTTTCCTGATGGTGGAAATATTGAGCCGGAAAGCGAGTTTAACGTTTATGCACAGGTATTGATAGATGATTTAACGGGCGAATCAGGTGATGAAACAACTCTTGAAAACCTCTCAGCGTGGATAGGTTACAGCACAACAGATGCAACAGATCTTGCTGATTTCGAAAGTGCAGACTGGACATGGATTGAAGCTGATTTGAATAACTATGAAGATAGCTTTGGCCATAACAGCCAGTATTCTGCTGATATTGGCAGCGGTATTGAAGATGAAGGCACTTACTATTATGTTAGCCGCTTTAAAATGGGAGATTATGATTATGTTTATGGTGGCTATAATGATGGTTTTTGGGATGGAGAGAATAATGTTTCAGGAATATTAACAGTGGAAATAGACCTTGGCCCCGAAATATTATGGGCAAACCTTCAGTTTCCTGATAGTGGAAATATTGAGCCTGAAAGCGAGTTTAACGTTTATGCCCAGGTGCTGATAGATGATTTAACCGGCGAATTGGGTGATGAAACAACTCTTGAAAACCTTTCAGCGTGGATAGGTTACAGCTCAACAGATGCAACAGATGTTTCTGATTTCGAAGGAGCAGATTGGACATGGATTGAAGCGGATTTAAACAACTATGAAGATGACTTTGGCAGTAACAGCCAGTACTCTGCTGATTTAGGCAGCGGTATCGAAAATGAAGGTACTTATTATTATGTTAGCCGCTTTAAAATGGGAGACTATGATTATGTTTATGGTGGCTATAATGATGGTTTTTGGGATGGCATTAATAATACTTCTGGAGTTTTGGTTGTTGAACTGCCCGGCCCTAATTTTGGAATACGTGATGATGAAGGTGTAAACCTGCCCACAATTACCTACTGGCACACTGATGCCGCTGATGATATTACTGAGCGAGGTGTTGATTTTGACGGAAATAACCTTGGAGATATTGAAGAACTATATATAAAAGGAGCAAGCATTAAAACATGGACAGCCGAAGGCGGTGATGTAACAAGTGCATATTTCCACTACAAAGTATGGGAAACAGGAACTACCGAGCCAGATACATACATTACAAGAGAACTTGGCTGGACAAGTGATGATCCCGAAATAGAGACCAACCAAACCTGGGCTGATTTTGGAGATGAAATTAATGTTTTGGATGGGCTTCCTGAAGCTGCATATAATATCAAAATCTTATTTAGCATTAACGGAACCGGAATTCCGGGAACTACCGAAGATGGGCCTCATTCAGCAGTCTTTGAAAAAGTTGAAGGGCCTGCACCGGGTGACCCGGAAATCCTCTTTGCAAATCTTCAATCCCCTGGCCAGGCAACGATTGAAATTGGAGAAAGCGTTGATGTGTTAGCACAGGTTGTTGTTTATCCGGAACCTGATGAGGAAGAGATTGACCCTGTAACAGGTATTGAGCATCTGCAAGCCTGGATTGGTTATAATGATTCAGACACTGATCCTTCAACATGGACAAACTGGGTGCCTGCTTCTTTTAACGGAGTAAGTGAATATACCAACCGAGCTGAGTATATAGCTGCTATTGGTGATGATATAGACGATGAAGGAGTGTTCTATTATGCCAGCAGATTCCAGTATCACGACCTTCCATACAAATATGGAGGCTTTAGCGATGACGGTGGTGGCTTCTGGGACGGAGATGACTATGTATCCGGCATCTTAACGGTAGTAGATGATAGTATTGATGAGTTTCCTGTTAACTTTACTGTTATTAATGAAAACATTGATGTTACAGAAGTTTATATTAAAGGCTCTTTTAACGATTGGACTGATGTTCTGATGACAAATACTGAAGGCAATACGTGGGAGGCTTCCTTTGATATTGAAGCCGGTACTTATGAATGGGGTGTGTCTGATCAAGAACTGGAGTGGTTGATAGAGGGAGATAACCTGGAATTTACTATTGATAATGAAGGCAATATTACCGGAACGGTTTCTTATACAATTCCTCCATCAGTTGGCATTTATAGCCTTACAAAAGTAGAGCCTACACTTTATCCTAACCCTGCTAATGATTTTGTTATAATTGATATTGATTATAACAATGTAAAAAGTGTAAACATTTTGGATGTTAGCGGCCGACTGCTGATTAACAAACAAATTCATTCTAAGGAAGACCTTAGAATGAGTCTGTCAGGATACAGGCAAGGTTTTTATTTTGTTGAAATAATATTAAAAGACGGCAGATTTGTGTTGCCATTAGTTATTAATAATTAAAACTATAAGTTGAAACTTGCTTGAAAAATACTGAAAGATTTTATATTCACATGACTTCAGGCAAGTTTCTTCTTTTTGAATTTCTTTAAAAATATATCAAGATGAATAATAAATTGAAAAGACTGGCTAATTATTTTTCTTTATTAATGGTTGTTGTTTTTGCAACCAATTTACAAGCTCAAATATACGCCCCTGATGGCTTGAGAATGCCCGGTGAATGGAATGGCTGGAATAATGAACAAGGAATGGGCGGTGATTTTGACCTGCAAAGAATTACAAGCGGCACCCTGCGATGGCAAACAACGTTTCAATACACAGGAAATACAGGCCCGCAAATGTTTAAGTTTGTGAGCACAAGTTATGGTAATGTTTGGGGCAACCAGTGGGCAGATAACCAGAATGTTAGCATAAACAGTATAGAGAATTTTACATTTTCGGGAGAACATATTGATGATAATATGGTTGTTGTTACACAAAACAATTGGTACACAGTTGTATTTGAGGATAACGGATATGAAAACTCAAGGGCTGTGTTTATGGAAACTATCTCTCAGCCGGTTGATATTACTTCAGTAATTCAAAACCCACCAATAGTGGAAGAAGAGGATGAAGTTTTAATTACAGCTAATTTATCAGCAAGCCCATCACCTGAAGAGGTATTTTATCTCAGATATACATCTGATAATTGGGACAATTCAACTATTTTGACAATGTCTATAGAGACAAACGCTGCTTCTGCAACTATTCCACAGTATGAGTCCGGGATAACCATTGAATATTACATCTTTAGTTCGGTAATTTCAGATTTATCCGATGACTTTGATCTTTTTACATTAAGATTTAACAATAATAATGATAACAACTTTTCATATACAGTTGGGCAACCAATTAGTTGTGGAGAAGAAAACAGCCTGATAACTACAAACCCTACTTTCCCATTAGAGGATGTTCCAGTAACAATATTTTTTAATGCTGAATTTGGTAATGGCGGTTTAATAAACTATGCCGGGGATGTTTATGCACACACAGGAGTTATTACAAGCGAAAGCGAAAGCACATCAGATTGGAGATATGTAAAAACAGACTGGGGTGAAAATACTCCGGAAACCAAACTTGAAAGACTGGGAGCAAATCTTTACAGTCTGGAAATTGATAATATTCGCGATTACTACGAAGTACCTGCAGATGAGGATATTTTATATATGGCTTTTGTTTTTAGAAGTGATGAAGAAACAGAAGACGGATATTATCTTGAGCATAAAACATCAGAACATGGGGATATTTTTATTGAAGTATATGAGTTAGAACTTAACGTGAAGATTCTAAGCCCCTCAAAAAGAGAACCTCTTGTTAGCCCTAATGAAGTAATAGCAGTTTGTGTTGAGGCTCTTGAAAACGAAGAACTTAGCTTATATCTAAACGATGATCTCTTGTTGTCTGAAACCGGCACTTCTTTGATGTACCCTCTTGTAACACAAGAGTTGGAACCGGGAACGCACTGGCTAATTGCTAAAGCATCCTCAGGTGCTGATATTGTTTATGACTCAACAGCTATTTACCTTAGAGGCCCTGTTGTAGAAGAATCACTGCCAGAAGGTGTTAAGAATGGAATAAATTATATTGACGACAACACCGTTACGTTAGTTTTGCATGACCCCCCGGCATTAAAACAATTTGCTTTTGCAATTGGTGATTATAGCAATTGGTTGCCAAATGATGATAATTATATGAAATGGGATCCTGAAACAAACAGGTTTTGGGTTACAATTACCGGGCTGGAACCTCAAACAGAATATGCGTTCCAATACTATATTGACAGTGAACTAAGGCTTGCATGCCCTTATACGGAAAAGGTACTCGACCCCTGGAATGACAGGTGGATACCGGATATTACCTACCCTGACCTGAAGCCATATCCATTTGACCTCACAACAGGAATAGTTAGTGTTTTGCAAACAGCCCGACAGCCTTATCAGTGGGAAGTTGATGACTTTGAGCCTGTAGCAGTTCATGAAACACAGCCAAACCTGATTATTTACGAACTTCTACTTAGAGACTTTACGGAAG
>PWND01000036.1 GCA_003557965.1 Bacteroidales bacterium
TCCTCTTACTCTTTGAAGATCATCCAGGCAGGAAAATGGCCTGTTTGCAATTATTTCTCTTGCGGTGGTTTCACCTATATGGATAATTCTGATCAAATCATTTTTTTCAGCTGAATTAATATCAACTTTTTCAGTGATGTAAGCATCTTCAAATTCAAATGTTGTGGAAAATTCTTTATAGAATTCATAACATTCGCCTCCGATTACCGCCAGAATATTTCCGTGAATATCTGTCCTTAGAATTTTACTTCCCCGGTTGCTTAAGGCCAGCATGGTTTCGTTATGGGGAAAGCCATAGCTGTTATCCAGGGCGCAGGATATAATACTGAACTTAGGATTAACTTCTGAGAGAAAATCTGGTCTACTGCTTGTTCTGCTGCCGTGATGTGCAACCTTTAAAATATGACTTTCAACATCTGCATTCCTTTGCAGAATTGCCATCTCTCCGGCACTCTCAACATCACCAGTGAGCAGGGCTTTGATTAATCCCATCTGAAAACCCAAAACCAGCGAAGCATTATTAACTGAATAGGGTGTTATCGTATCCGGATGCAATACATCCATTACAAAGTCATCAGAAAAGCTATGTGTAAATCCATCATAACACCTTATATATGGGGCTTGAATGCTGTCAATAAGAAATCTGTAGGTTTTGTATAGTTGCGATGTGTGCGACATGCCATTGTCCATCACTTTCAGAACCGGGAAGTTCTGGAAAATCGGTACAAGTCCACCAATATGATCTGCATGCGGGTGAGTAGCAATTACCCAATGCAAAGTGTCAATCGCAAGATCAATGAGGTAATTGTAGGCCTGTGAAGTCCTGCCTCCATCAATCAAAATGTTTTTACCATCTCCTTGAAGAAGAATGGCATCACCTTGTCCAACATCTATAAAGTGAATGCGCCAGGAGTTATGATATCTTTCAATAGCTTCTTGTGGATTGTCCCCATTTTTTTTAATATAAAAATCGGGTATCCCTAAAAGGTCATCATTTTGAAGAGCATAAGATTCGCTTACTGGTAACTGTGGGCTTATTCGATCTTTTTTATTTGTTCTAATAATTAAAACAGCTCCGATAAAAAAAATTAGAATAATAATCAGGATGAATATTTTGTTCTTTGATGTCATTTGAACTACAATTTTTAAGCTTAGATTTAAGAATCTTCTCTATAAACAATTGCATTTTTCGAGAAGAAATAGTTGCATTACCAAAACGGTTCAATGCTGATTAAATAAAGCTTTCAGATTATAAAATACAATGCTTCTGTTCCTGAAATAGAAATGATTGAGAAATTGGCGTTTAAAATAAATTCCATTAGTAGGCTTTTAATTATAATTAGCACACAAAATACATTTGCTTATTTTCGCAAAGTTATTTGAATTCTTTTCAATAAAGGTTATTATCTCCTTTCATTCCTTTTCTGTAATCTAAATCTGGTCATCAGCAGTTATTGACCTACTAATTATTATATTCAACTATTAACAATTAGCACTGAATGAAGTAATAAAAAATAAGAGCATATTAGTTAGATAAATAAGTTTAAAGTTGTTTGAATGATTATAAATTCTTCAAGGTTTTTTCCTGAAATTCACATAAATTTACCGATAAATAGTATTGATTTTTTAAAGTGAAGTTCTAAAAAATAATATTGAATCAATCAAAATAAAATTATTTAGATCAATCTGAAATTTTAAATTATTATTTTATTTTCCTGAAATAACAGCTATGATAAGGAAGTCTCAACAGCTTAAAGCGGCCATCAGAGAGGGGGTCATCGAATTGCTAAAAACAAAAGCAGAAAGAATTTATTTACCCGGCAATTTTGATGGATTTTTTGTCCAGTTGCAAGATTATCCCAAATTACCAGCCGAACCAATTCTTTTTTCCGAATATGAAATCAACCCGGAAGATTATGGGTGTGACCAGGACCAATTCTTCTTTGTGGTTGAAAGGCTTATGTGATTTTTTATGTTTCTAAAGAATTTATTTGATCTCTGTTTTTGCAGATGAAGCAATAAAATCATTGAGAGAAAAAGAGAAAAATTCGTAAGAAGAAAATTCTTAATGAGATTCAAATAGAGTCTTCCTGATTGCTGTTAATCAGAGAAATTGTCCTTTTATCTTGTGTTCCAAAAAAATACTTATCCAGTACTTTTTGAAAAATGCCATTTGTTTCATCCAATTGTGCAAACAGGGTCATGCATGACCTAAGTTTAAGATTATCAGGAGAGCCAAATACCTCTCTTGCATCATTCGTTTTTAGCAAAAGTAATATGCCAGTAATTTCCCTCAGCCTAGCCCCAAGAATCTCATTTTCAAGGTATTCGAGAGCTTCCTCAATGTTTTTGATAGCATATTTTTCTGACATTACACTGCGACCTAAACCGGCAATTTGCGGGAATATGAACCACATCCAATGGCTTCTCTTTTTACCCGACTTTATCTCATTGAGTGCTGTGGGATAAGCGAATTTTTGCGCTTCGATAAATCTTGACAGATCTGGTTTCATAGGATTTGAGATTTAGGAATTCTGGCTAATGGTATCCAATATGAATGGTTTCATTGGCATGTCCTTATAAAGCAATCATGCCAGTGCTTAAAAATTTGGCAGGTTCAGCAGTTCCTGTTCTTTAATATCAAACCGAAAATTTCGCTTTAGTCTATCTTGTAAGCTACCAAAGATAATATATTTCAGGCTTTTTAACTTAAATTTTGCGGATCAGTAATGTCATATTTTGTACCAATTGGCTTTTGTGGGCTATCATCAGTTCCAATATTTCAATCATCTTTGGTTTTGAATAATAGAGATCAGTAGTGCTCATAAAATCGAGAAGCATTTTAAGATACTCGTCGTCTTTAGCAATGATACTTTGCCTTATCTCTTTTTCCAGAACATCCAATACCCCTGTTGGAATATTTGTAGAGCCTTTGTTTTCAGTAAGATATTTTCTCAAATCAAAATTTAGGTTTCCAGGAAGGCGCAAAACAGCAAAAGAAGCATCGTCCTGTATTTCAGAATTGATTCTGGACTGAATTTGCTGCGCTTCCTTTTCCATATCTGCCGAACTGGCAAGAGAAGTTGCATAACTATTAAATCCTGATAATTCATAAAATCCGTCACTTGCTAATGCTATGGCAATATATTCATTTGACGGAACCTCCTGAATATTTACCTTCAATTCGTCATCGGAACCTATTGCTCTTGTAAGCACAGAAAGCATAACAGGTGCACCGTTTTGAAGCTTCAGCTTGCCATTTTCCTTGTAGGGCGTGCTTGTGCTGTCATCTGTAGATAATTGAATCCAGTCAGTAAGTTTCAAGCCGAATATTCTTGAGTCTCCAATATTGCACCAATACAGTTTTTCTTTTTCAGGATGGTATAAAACCAATGAAAGCGTGGTAAGCATTCCAAATGTGTCTTCAACACCAAGCCAAATTCTACGGTTGGCAACCTCAATCGCTTCTGCCAAGGCATCTGGAAGTGACTTTTTGCTTTTCTGTATCTCCTCTGTAACGAAATCAACTACCGACTCTGATGCAAGCCAGTCTTTCGGAGCTTTACTTACGCCATCTGCAACGATCAATAAAACTATATTTTCGCCAGACACCTCCATTTCTGCTGAAAAAGAAGCGTCTCCGCATCTCTTTTTAGATGGTTTCCGGGTTGAAAAAGCTATGTGGTTTATACTCATCGTGCCTGGATTTATTTTTATTTATTCTGAAAAACAAACGGTTCGCAAGTATTACTATCAATCGACTGGCGATAAATGCCATTGAATTTTTGTGAATGAATCATTTACGTGGTCAATATAAGATATTATTCTACAGCATTTTTTAGGGGTGGAATATATTGCATTTTTCTACATAAAACCAATCCATGATTGCTTAACCCCATAATACTCTTGTCCCTGCAGCTCTTTTGATGGTAATGGAGCCATGCCATGTATTGCTTTTCACTCATACTATCAATAGCATCCTTAAGTATTGGGCTAATACCATCGGTGGCGATATGATCAATTATTGTCACATTGAAAGTATCGATAAAGGATTCTATTTCATTCGGAGTGGTGAAAAAGGCATCGGTCCAAAAGCATTCCTTTTCTCCTTTCTTAATTACACCTGAATCAAGTATATTATCTACAAACGTACCTGTAATAAAACTACTATCCTTTGCTGCTATATTGTTGATCACAAAATGCTTGTTGATATATGCTATAGCCAGTAACCCTCCTTTTTTTAACACTCTCAAAGACTCATCAATGCATCTGTCTCTATCCCTGGTTTCAGTTAAGTGATACATTGGACCCAGGCACAAAACCACATCGAAAATCTCAGGTTCAAACTGATTTAAATCACTAGCATTGGTCACTTTAGCTTCCAGGTGCAACTCATCTTCAATCTTTTCAAGTTTTTTCTCAATGATTTCAATATAATGGGGTGTAATATCAGTTGCAACCACCTGGCAACCCATTGCTGCATAGTAAAATGAGTAAACTCCTGTGCCGGCACCCAGCTCAATAATTTTATGATTGCTTTGAATATGATCATTTAACAGGTGAGTTGTGGTAAGGAACTCAATTCTCTTAGCATTTCCGGCAGTAGGCCTGCTTTCCTCATCATATTTTTCGTAAAAATCAATTATATTCTTCATTGTAAGAGTTTCGACTAATCTGCATATTAATAAACAGTAGATATGTAAAATATTAAAAAAGTTTTTTGTCTCGATAATTTATCAGCAAATAGTTTCTGCGACTGTTGCTATATTTCTGGCATTTTCAATGATCTCAATTTCTTCCTACCTGATGCATTTTAATTAAATGATCTCAAAATTGAAAATGATTTAGTCCATTTGTTAGGTTTTTTAAAGACCTTTTGTTATAGACATTTCTAATTAAACTAATATTAATCTTTGTAAAACCCAATTGGATAATTAGCTCTTAAGTATGGGCTAACCGAAAGCCCAATGCTTCATCACGATAGTCAGGGTTTGAAAAATCACGACGAGAAACCATACAATCATCAGCCATACCATGCCAGCCACCGCCTCGTGCTACTTTATAAGTACCATGAGATGGGCCCGTGGGATTATTTGATTCACATATCTGAAAATAAAACTCATCATACCAATCGTTGCACCACTCCCAGACGTTGCCACTCATGTCAAATATGCCCAGTTCATTGGGATTTTTTGTGCCAATCGGATTGGTTTTTCCTTTACTGTTATGGTTAAACCAGGCGACATCTTCTGCTTTATTACTGCCACTATATTTAAAACCTTCGGTCATATTCCCTCCCTTTGCAGCAAACTCCCATTCTGCTTCGGTAGGTAATCTATATTTTTTACCTGTCAATCTATTAAACTTTTCAATAAAAATTTGCACATCTTTCCAGTTAACATTTTCTACCGGTAGATCCTCACCTTTATTAGAACTGGGATTATTTTCCATTACTTCAACCCATAATCTTTGGGTTACCGGATATTTCCCAATTGAAAAGCTGTCCAGATTTAAGGTTCTGTTTGGATTCTTTTTTGAATCACCTTCGACTTCCTTATCGGTAATGTTGCCAGGAGCAAAAGAACCACCTTCAACCCTTACCAATTCGTAATCAAAGCTATTTTTTGTTTTCATAGATTCTGATTTATACTGTTAATGTTTTGTGTTATAAATTACCTCATGCGTTTCAAAAGGTTCCGGCACTTCGAGTTTTTTGATCAGTTTCATGATGGCTGACTCCGGCAAAGCA
>PWND01000332.1 GCA_003557965.1 Bacteroidales bacterium
CCATAATGTGTTACAATTCTTTTTTTAACATTGATAAAATCACCACTCCTGATCGATTTATTGATATAGCTATTTACACCCCGATTAAAGTTAAAAGCCTTAGCAGCCCAGCCAATTTTCAATTTTTTGATTTCTGGTTGCACCGGGATACCCATACTAATACTTTTATCTTCAGGAACAACATAGGTTGTGTTATTAGCTAAAGCAAATTCTCTTTTATGCTTAAAGATCAACAATCGATATTTAGCCCTGGTGTATGACACAAAAGCTAATCTTTTTTCTTCGTCCAATTGTTCATCAACCTCCTCAGTTGAGAACGAATCACTACTTTTTAACGGTAAATTTGAAAATGAGGGGGGTATTACTACACAATCAAACTCCAAACCTTTTACCTTATGCATTGTTGTTATGACTATCTCTGTTTCATACGTCGTATTCGCAATTTTATCTAAATGCTTTTCATATATCTTATATAACTGTCCGTCATCCTTAAAAGTCAACTCCTTTATGAACTCTAATAAACTATCGAACATCTGGCTTTCATCATGTTCTTCCAAATAATCTAAGACAAGCGCCTGGGTAACTCTTATATAAAAATGATTCCAGTTTGTATTCTCTTCTATCAGGTTTTTGATAAACACACCAAAGGTTTGCGTAAAATCTGAAGGGATTTGTTGACCTATTTTAGATTTTAAGAATTGTATAACAGCATGACATTCTCTGATACGAGTGAACTCATAGGGCAGACTACCTTGAATCCGAATTCTAATGTTTGAAAGATTAAGGCTTTTAATTTTCTGAAAACCTCTATAAACCTCATTGTTTGTTCTAAATAGAATAGCTATTTGCTTATAGGGGCGTTGCCCAACTCTTTCTTGCATTAATAGTGAAATCTGATTCCACCAATCAACTCGCCGTTGTGTCCTGTCAATTACTTCAACATAATTATCTATAAAATTCACATCGGGCACTCTTATTGGTTTGGGAATTAGTTGCTGGTGTTCGGCCGGAAGCGTCAATATCTGACTTGCCAAGTTTAATATTGCAGGGTATGAACGGTGATTGTCATACAATTCAAATTGAGATGGATTGAATAACTCATTGAAATTTGCATAATACGGCCAAGGGCTCATGCTTCCTCCTTCCTTTATCCTTTCATAGCCATAAATGCTTTGATTGGGGTCGCCGATAATAAACAGATGAGAACCGGTTAATTCATGCAGCTTTTTTAAAAGCCTAATTCTTACATCAGTAATGTCTTGAAATTCATCTACCAAAATGTGCTTCAATGGTGCCAATTGGTTCATGATTTGCCCAGGCGCATTTATCAACTGATTGAGTAAAGTACTCTCCCATTCATCGAATTGCAGGTCTTTAACTTCATTTGGGCAATATCTTTTGGCCATACCATGAAAGGTAAATATCTTAATACGTTTTGCCAAATTCCCGTATCCTAGATTTTTAAACAACCTCCCTAACTTTTCTTTCAACTCAGAAACAACAGCCCTATTATATGCCAGCACTAAAACTTCCTCTGGTTTTGTTCCAATGTGATGCACCAATCTTGCAACACGCAGGGTTAAAGTATGTGTTTTGCCAGAACCCGGACCAGCCATTACATTGATGTGCTGATTAATTTCAGCGTCATATACTTTTCGCTGATCAATATTCAGCCGGTTTTCTTCGTCTTTTATCGCATCACCTCTCCATTTAACAAGCAATGGGTCATTAGGTGGAAGTTCATCCTGTAATAATTGCAATAAACTCTCCAATGAATTGCATCCAAAGTATTTTCTTATAAATGAGTCTTGCTTTGTTCTGATAGCACCTAAATCTCTCCCAAAACGGTTTTTTTGAAACCCTGCTAACACCTCTAATGCGTTTAGCTTTAATTCTCTTACTTTCCTGGTCTCCTCAAATTTTTCAAATATTGTTTTATCTTGGGATTGCAAATCAGTTTCATCAATATTATCAACAGAGTTAAGGTAAACTTCAATCCCGGACGGCAGTAAACTACCGGTTTTGCCATATCCTAATACAGCCAGAATAAAAAGCAAATCAGACAGGTATTGGATATTTCCATTAAACTTCAAATTTGATATAATATCCGGCCAGTTGAATTGCATTATGTTTTTGTCGAAGTATTGTTTTGCAACATAATCCAAAAGCTTAATGCAGTCTTTCTCAAATTGAGTAATTTTTTTTACCCATTCTTGTTTTTTATGATAGCCATTAAAGATTGATTGCGTGATTCTGATTTTCAGGTTACTATCAGTAACCTTTTCCATTTTTGTTTCATGTTTTGTTTTTCCTAATAGGCGAATAATGGTAAAAGCATGTTTGCTTCTTTTTTTGAAAATATCTTTGATGTAATTGTTATATTCTTTCGTTTGGTCTTCATCATTGTCTTTTGTCGTCCAAGGCAGCTTTGAAAATTCAATATTCTCATTTATTGACTCCTTTAACAAGTCATCTAATTCCTCACCTTGAAACAACCTGGAACTGTTAGAAGGCACTGAACTCAGGATTTTTGAAGCTAATGAAAATACCACTCGAAGTGCCGGGTACTTTTCGTTCTTGTGAAAAATATTCTTGCAATGATTTGTTTCGTCCATCCGAATTTTAGTTGGCACAATAACAACATCTTGTAATAGCTTCAATAATCCAGCAGAATGACTCTTAAGCAACGCTGCAAATAAGTTTCCAAGACTTAACTTGGAGATGTTGCGCAACGATGCTATTGATATCTGTACAACTTTATTAGCTTCACCATCATTAGGCATTAACGCAATTATAGCTTTACACACTTTTTTCGATTCCTTATCCGGACATTTATTTATAAGCCCTGGAAGTTTCCTTAATAAGTCAGCATCTAATTCAATATGCGTAATGGTTAAGTAGCCTAACTTGATTCTATCTAATCGCTCCAGCCAGTGAAGAGCAATCCTGAATTTAATATCATGGTCGCCATTTGCTGTACCCTCTTTGTTTGAATAAAGATTTAATGGAACGGCAACGGGAATTTCAGAATCTGGTTTCAATGGCTTAAACCTTGCAATAAATTTTTCCAACACCTGCTGAATGCCTTTAACCTCATGCCATGAAATCCTGCTTTGATGCAATTGATCCTTTAGTTTTGCAAAATCATTGTTTGTTGTAAGACAAAGCGTCTTGATCGGATTATCATTATTATTGAAACCTGCTTTCAGACGTTGCTTCTCATTTCTTCCAGCCCTGCCAACTTCTTGAAGAAAGTCCTCAAACGTGCCAGGAGGTGAATAATGAGTAACATAATGAATATTTGGGATGTCCATACCCATGCCAAATGCTTTTGTTGCAAACAGAATTACAACATCACCATTTTTGTATTTTTCGTACATATCCTTTCGATCTTCAGCATCCATCCCAGCATGAAATGCACCAACCTTATCAGCGAAAACACAATCGTCTCCAAAAACTTCTTTTAAACTGTCGGACATTATAAGTGAGCACTCTTCAACCTTTTTTCTGCTATTTACAAAAACAATTGCCCGGCTTAAGGAAGGGTTAAATCTTCCGGTCTTTAAGTAATTTGCAATTTCAATAAGCCTGTCATCTTCAACAACATTATGTTTGAAGTCCATGTTAATATGATCTCTTACAGGGTTGTAACGTCTTTCCATACCTTCAGGGCATTCAAAACCAGGCATGAGATTACTAATATCTTCAAACACATGTTCTGATATTGTTGCAGAAAATAGCAGTTTCCGCATTTGATATATATTGGAATAGCCTGCAATTTTTCTACTTGCATTCAAATAATCAGGCCGAAACTCCTGACCCCATTGTGATATACAGTGTGCTTCATCAAAAACAACATACTCCAAACCACTATCTGCATCCAACCTTGCCAGCAGGCTATTCTCAAACGAACGAGACCTAAATCTTTCTGGTGTAATGTAAAGTAACGTGATCTCACCACCTGCAATTCTGCGATAAATATCTTTAATCTCCACATGTGATTTGTCACCGCTCAAAAAATCAACATTGCTGAAAAAGCCCTTGCTCCATAGTGCATCTACCTGATCTTGAATCAAGGCACGAAGTGGACTGATCACAATTGAAAGCTTGCAAGAAAAAGTCGAACGAAAAAGGGCAGGTCCTTGAAACAGCAATGATTTACCTGCACCTGTGGGTAATGAAATCAGTAAGTCCTTCTGCGCTGGCAAAATCTCATTTAAACATGGATGCTGATAATCATACCATTCAAAAGGAATCCCTCCCTCTTTTGGCATCAAGAATATTTGCCTGAGTATTTCTTTTGCTTCATCAATATTGAAGCTGGTATCGGCATTTTCATGGATTGACTGAAAGAACTCGCCAGCGATTTCTTTATCTGCATCATAATCAGACTCATTATTCCACATTTTAACTCTTTGCGCTTTAAGATTTAAACTTTTTTCAATTCCAAAAAAGTCATTCAGTCTGGTATCACAAAGAAATAGCTGTGAATCCGGATTGTTGTTTAAGAGTATTTTGTAGTAAAAGTCAATAATTGGCCGGTGCAGTTTTATTAGAGAAAACAGGTCGAAATCCTTTTGAAGTAAATTAATGCCAGTTTGATAATCATCCTCTTTCTTTTCTTCATTACTTTGATAATCTATTGAAATCTTACCCTTCAACATTTGGATCTTTTCCTGCAATAAGAAACTATCCCAAATAAAATCTAAAGGGCCGGCATAATTGTTTGAAATAACTTTGTCTAAGGTGTGGAAAGTAGCTATTAGAAGCTTATTTGGACTCCTATGTGTATGCAGTAATTCGACTTGTCTTGTCAAAGAAGCATTGGTGTCAGGAATAAAATAACCTTTTCGTCTCGCAAAAGCTGCTAAGTGCTCAGATTCCGCTTCATCGTTTACTATTAGAACTTTTGGGTTATTCTTTTTTCCAACTCTTTCAAATAATTTGAACTGATACGCCCAATATGATTTCCTATACAAGGATTCGGGGTTCACCCTCTTTTGTTCTGCAATATAACCGGACTTACTGGCATCTGGCAATATTATGGATGCATTTGCTTTAATAATTGTCTCGTCAACCCAATCAATATAGCAGGGCTCATTAAGTGGTAAATCATTTATACAGGCCTCAATGTCTAAATTACACCAAACTTTGAATTTACCTTTACCAACTTTTTCCATCCAAATATTTCCAATAAAATCAGGGAGTTCTTTAATCCCCAGTTGCTCACAATGTTTTGGTTCAAGACCAATGAAGCTTTTCCCGCCAGACATTTGCAACCATATGGGTTCATTTTTTAGTCTGTCAAAAATTAGAGCAAAATCGAGATCTTGTCCCAATTGCAATTTGCTTGTAAGGCTATACAGCTCACTCCCAACCACAATTACTCCTAAATCAGAATTACGTTTCACATGTGGTTTTAATATTTCTATATCAGTTGGCCTAATGCATACGGCCTTATTATCGATAAACCTGAAATCAACATTAATATCATCGAAAATATTCGTTGCTTTTTCTTTGCCTATTTTTAACCTTATTGCAACAGGCAGTTGCTGAAAGTATGGCTTTAGCCCCTTGGAGACTCGCAATTCAACAAAGCGAGTGAGTATGCCTTTTAAAAGGTTGTCATCACATAAATTTGCTTCGATCAATTCTTTACTCAAAGAGAGGCCTAAGCCATTATGGTCCGCAAAAAATGCAAGGTCGAATTTATTCGACAATTCTGCCCACAAAAACTCA